>CABMHZ010000160.1 GCA_902386115.1 uncultured archaeon
AATCATAAAAAGTAAAGCGCTTGCGAGTATTGCACCTCCGATTTGAGCGGCAATATAAGGAAGAACCTGTTTTTTTTCAAATTTCCCGACTGAAGCAAACCCAATTGTCACAGCAGGATTAAAATGGGCTTTCGATATATGCCCCAGGGAATATATCATAACAGCTACTACCAATCCAAAAGACATGGCTATGCCAATTTGCCCTATTTTTCCGGTTAATGAATCATCAATTATAGCTCCTGTTCCAGCAAAAACCAGAGCAAATGTTCCGATAAATTCTGCCGCGATTTTCTTGAACATGATCATCCCAAAATCCGATGATAAGGCTCTGGCTGAGGAGGACTGAAACATTCTATTTTCAACGCGTTAAGTTCCGTATCATACTTCGAGGAAACTATTTCCAGCGAATCCAGGATAGATTGTTTCAGCTCTTTGGGACCTATTGCAACGCGAGCATTTATTGCCATATCTCCTGTTGCTACTTTATCTGGAATTAAACCTGTGAAGCACACATCCTGACCAAATGAGACAAAGCTGGCTTTTGTAAAATTTTTTTTGTTTGTGAAATATATCTTAACATGGGCTATTTCGCCATTATTTTGTTTTATCTCTGATGCAGCAGTCATCAGAATATCCCTGATGAATTCTTTGACTTTGAAATCCTGTTTACTATCCACTTTCCACACACCGTTTAACCATCCCATTTCAGCTTCAGCGCTGCCGTAAACGTTGTAGTCAACGTGCGGATAATAATAGTTTTTATATTCGTCATTCAATATTTTCCCAGCCAGCGTATCCATCCCGTTTCCTTTCGCAGCTGAGATCAACATTATTTCCGCCCTGCTGTTGAGTTTCTTTAATATTTCTTTTATTTGATCGATTTGAGCAGGAGATACAAGGTCTATTTTGTTCACTGCCAGAACCTCAGCTTCCTGTATCTGATGCGAGAATAGATATCCAGTGGATGTATTTGGGGACGCTAAATCCATCTCTGAAGACATGTTCAATATGCGCCGGGCATCCACAAGTACGATGTGCGGCGCTATTTTAAATGTATTTTTATAAAACTTTCTTATCGGCATATGCAGCGTTGCCGGGATATCTGTGCAACTGCCTACTGGCTCCGCAAGAATTATGTCAGGATTGGTCTTTTTGAGGATTTCTTCAGATGATGCTATAAAATCCGGAAATTTACAGCAGAAACATCCGCCAAGAACTTCGCCAACTTCAAAGCCGTAATCCCTGACGATCTTGGTATCCACCAGTTCTTCTCCCTGGTCATTCGTGATTATTGCTACACGCTTGCCGTAATCGTTTACTAATTTTTTACCTATTTCTATTATGGTGCTGGTTTTACCCGCACCAAGGAAACCACCTATTATTCCAAGTTTTACTGTTTTTTTCATTTTTATTCCTCCTCTAACTTACGTTCTTAAAAAAGCGGGTGGCACAGAAGCTTCCCCCGGTTTCTCAAATATTGGTGTTCTTGCTAATTTTGTCCTCTCCGTCTCTAAATACAATTGTAAATCTGCGATATTTGATGAGATCCTTGGTACTTTTAAATCAGGGTCTGACCGATAGTAATCTCTATTCTTAATACCTGAAGCCGGCAGTACAACAACTGTGCTTTCAGTCGGGCTTATTTTGCCATCCTCGCAAAGCCTGACCAGTCCTGCCACCGCCAGCCCCCCGCTATAATCAGGTGATATTCCTTCTTTTTTTGCGATCAATTCCGCATATTCTATTCCTTCTTTATCCTCAATTGCAATACCGTACCCGCCATGTTTAATTGCCCTTAGGGCATAAAGACCGTCCGCTGGATCTCCAACCCTGAGATTTTCACAAAGAGTCACAGGATTCCTTAATGGGGTTGGTATTTCTTTTCTGTGGATCAAGGCATCCACAATTGGAGCACAGCCGCTGGATTGGACTATAAAAAATCTTGGTAAGTCTTCTATTAATCCTGATTCGTACAATTCCTTAAAACCTGAATACATATTATAAGTGAGAGAGCCGGAACCTTCGGGTATAACAATGTTGTCAGGTGATCGCCATCCAAGTTGCTCTGCTATCTCATAGCTCAATGTCTTATAACCGGAATTAAAATAAGTACGTAAATCCAGGTCAACGATAGGCAAACTCAATTCTGGTTTTTCCGCCATCCTTGTAACCAGAGTACATGTAGCCGGGTCATTCCCATGACATTGACAGTCTATATCTCCCTCTTGTTTATAGACTTTCAATACTTGCGCCCCATACGATAATAAAGGATATATGATTTCGATGGGTGTATTATCCGGAACAAAGATATAAGATTTTAGACCTGTTCTTGCCGCATGGGCTGCTACGGAGTCGGCAATATAATGCGTTGAAGCACATCCTATCGCGGTGCTGTTAAATTCGATTGCTTTATTTATGGAGATACTTACGGAACGGTCTTCGTAAGATTGCGTCGGGTTAGTACCTTCGAATTTTAAATAAAGATCTTTAATGCCAATCTTTCCAAGTTTATTACTTCTGAGTAAAGGAGTCCATCCGTCATTTAAATTCACTGCTCTTGTATTATTGACCGGCAGGAACTCCAAATACCGCCACATGCTTGGATAACGGCTTTCTATCTTGCTTTTGACGCTTCTATCAATATCTTCTATGCATGTATCAACTGGTCCGTAACATTCACTACAAGATGTTATCATAGCCTCAGGATACAGTGTTCCACAATCCCTGCATTTTAATACGCTCATACTTAACCTCCCTGGAATGAAACTAAAAATAATATTTTATCCCCGTCCATTAATCTGGTCTCGTATTCCCTGATAAGTCGGATGTCCATCCCGTTTACATAGCATCTGACGTGTTTGTTGAGAGCAGAGGGCTCTGAACTCAAAAGTTTCTTCTTTAAGCTATTATACTTATCGCAAATTTCAACTACCAATTCGCGGATATTTTTTGCATCCGTACAAATTTTAATTTCCTTATGACCTGTTTCAGAGGATATCACTCCAAAGAATCTAACAGCTACTTCCCTAATTGTCATCACCCTCTTTTCACGGAACCACCTTATATGATCTGATTCGTTCGATTGCTTTATCGACCTCAACATCTGTATTTATGCAGCCACTCTGCAGCAAAGGTAAGCCTCCACCAGGTATTTTCAAAATTTCTGCAATTGGTCTTGCCTTCATCAGCGAATCTAAACAAGCAACTGCGAAAAATCCATCGGCTTTCCTCTCTTTTAGCATTTTTAGAGCTACTGTTGCTCCCTCTGAGATGTAAATGTTGTAACCCAATTCTTTAGCTACCTTAACGATAGGGTTAACCTTACATTTATCACTTCCACAATTTTCGCAAATTAACTGGAGCCCGTTTTCCAACGGTTCATAATGATTTCGGCATTTTTCTGCATCACGGAGGCAATGAGATACTATTAAGACCCTTTTATTATAGGGTATTTTGCTAAATTCCTCACTCAGAACGTGTGTCTTTAGTTCAGCAATAGTAAAATCCAAGAAAATTGACGTTAAGTTCAGTTGAGTTAGAATTTTCATTCCAACTGCGTCTGCACAATCGATAATCTCTTTGCTGTTGCTGGTAAGTATGAGTTCACGTATTCTCTCTCTATCTTCAAAATTAGGTATGTTTGATACTTTCTTTGCCCTGCCCGGATATTCGAAATCCTTTACAGTCGAAACTACCAATACAGATGATCCCTCCCTCTCTCCACCGGCGACCCACCTTTCAGGAGATTTTGCCATTATAATAGCTTCCTCAGGGCAATCTCTTGCACATGCAGGGCAGTTATTTCTACAATTATACGGATTTACAACTCTTGCTTTTCTCGTATCTGCATCTGGTCCATAAACACCAAAAACACAGAACTCGATACAACTGCCGCATCCTGTGCATCTGTCATAATCAATTACAGGGAACCATTCATTGATTTCTTCGTTATTTTCAGTTTTTTTCTCAGGTAATAAACGTTTTAGTTCGTCGATTACATCTTTCAGTTTTAAATCTCTTATATTAAATGGAACTAAATCTCCCTTACATGGATTGAAAAGCCATTTTTGCGTTCTCTGATAACATGCGAGTGTTATAATCCTATCGTTCTTCAGCAAGCTATCTAGGAAAGGCAAGCCTACTTTAGGGCTGCAAAGATATGGGTGCTCGCATATGAATTTGACATCATGATTCTCGCGAATATATGTATAGAGCTTACCGATATCGTCTTGATTAAAAAACCCTCTTCCTCGGCACTGACATATTACGACTCCGACCATTTTTAATACCTCCATTTTATGCAGATATCGTTTTTAATAATCCGGTCAAACCCTACCGTTCCCGCCCCTACCACAATTGTGTCATATTTCATTTTTACCACCCGTTAATATTTGCGCTCGATCATATAATCTGCAAACCCGACAAGTATCTTTTTCGCTTCAGAATCTGGCAATATCCCCAACGCGGATTTACCAGCCTCTATAAAACTTGATGCCACATTCAGGGCATAATCAATAGAACCTGTTTCCTTCAATATTTTGATAGCGCCGGAGATTTCCTTTCGTGTTAGATCTTTTTTCCCGAACGCATCAATGGTAACTCCTTTCGATAGTGCATGAATTACAATTAAAGTGCGTTTTCCTTCGATTATGTCCATACCCTCTGGTTTTCCAAGTATTCCCTCAGATGCTATGAGATCGATCACATCATCGTATATCTGGAAACCAACACCAGCGAGACACCCAAAGTCCCATAATGCCTGCGCTTCTTCCCTGCTTGCATTTGATAGTACAGCCCCTATTTTTAATCCAGCCGCAAAAAGCACAGCGGTTTTTTTCTCCACCATCTGTAAATATTCACTCTCTGTCACATCATTTCTTTTTTGAAAGTCGATATCCATCCACTGCCCCTCACATAAATCTATACAGGTTTTGGATAGGATTTGCATACTTTCGACGATCTGGGATGGTCCGCTTTTTGCGTATGAAAGAATTTCGAAAGCTTTTGAATACAGGGCATCTCCTGCGAGAATTCCGCCAGATACACCCCAAATTTTATGAACTGTGGGATATCCCCTGCGCATATCGGCACCGTCAATAATGTCATCATGGATCAGGCATACATTATGTATCAATTCGATTGCCAGAGCAGCCGGGATTACATCTTCCGGTTCCCCCCCCACGGCTTCTGCTGCCACTAACAACGCCGATGGACGGAGCCTTTTCCCTCCGGCATCCAGCAGGTGGTGCATGGCAAGATACATCTCATCAGGGGGAGTTATGGTAAGAAACCTTGGTATCGATTCGTTCACCATTTTAACTCTCTGGTAGAGAGCTTTGATTATTATATCATCTTTTTTAATATGTGAATCTGAGATACTTGCGTACTGGTTTTTGAGGGCTTCGATCATAAAATCATCTCATTTTTTCGATACCGCGTTACTCGTATTGCCAAAGTTAACATTGTTAACTTGGTAGCAAATAATAGTGTTTTTTTGATTTGCTCCAACCAATCCAACTCCTTTTTTTGTTTATACTTGTAAAATATAACCACCATTGACAACTATGGACATTATACAAGTTAACATAACATTTTAGTTGAAGTATATATTAGTAATCTTATATTATATTCTATTAATTCTATAACAATAGTTCATTGGTATAATGTTGCAAGACCGAACTAATATTAAATAGGTATAATATTGTGGTTGAAGTGAGCTTAAGGGCAACAATCAATTTATTAAATGCTTCTACAGTAGTAGCGATTTCGGGAGGTCTAAGGCTATATGTAGCTTTCCTGCTCGCAGGAAAAAATATGGATATTCCCATACCCCTTGTTATGACTTTAATAGTCTATTCCACTTATACACTGGATAGAACCGTAAATTGCACAGAGGATGAGATCAACCGCACGGAAGAGAGCAATGCAAACAAGGTTTTTGCCTATATTTTGGTTTGTATTTGCCTAATATCTGCTGTTTTAATTCTGATACAAAATCGAATATTTCCTCTTATACCTTTTTTTCCTGTTATTATAGGATTCATGTACACTAAAGGATTTAATATAGGGGATTACTCAATTAAACTAAAACAAGGGATGGGAGTTAAAAATTTTTTTGTGGCATTTACATGGGCTTTAACAATTGTTTTTTTAGTTTATCCTGCTGAGAGTTTGAGTTTGTTTTTGATATTTATTTTATTTTTCATAAAAAGTTTTATAAATACTGTGATATTCGATTTCAAGGATGTAATAGGAGATTCTCAAGCTGGTTTGAAAACAATGCCTGTGTATTTCGGAGAATCAAAGGCAAAACTATTGCTCCAGTTAATTCAGTCATCTTTTCATATATGTTTGATCGTTCTTGCTATTTTTAACCTGATCAAATTCGAAATGTTTGTTCTACTTTATAGCTGGATATGTGGAATAATATATATATCATTATACGCCAACTCTAAAAAAACAATCTTCAGGAGCATAGTAGTTCATGGAGAGTGGGCGCATATGCTCATATTCAGAAGACTTGCAATTCAACTTTCTTGGAACGTTTTTCATAGTATCTGAAGATATCCATTCCCAATTTCAAAGCGGATTTTTCAGTACTTATGATATTCTTATAAAAGTCATAAGTATTGTTATTCAAGAAAAGTCTCATAGATAAAAAAGAATTGGTTACTGTGAAGGCGATTTCTATTTTCTCATCACATATCATTAACTGCATATTCTTGTTTCTTAGACTATTTTCCATCTCTAACTTGTGATTTTCTTTAAGCTTCTCAAGTACGTCTTTGGTTATAATAATTGAAACAGATATGCCTTTATCTAACATAGCGTTGATCTGTTTGGGGTAGTCAGGATGCAGTACGGGAGAGACTCCAAACATGACTTCTGACTTTAACAGATTTTTGACATATTCTTCATGTGGTTTAAACATCTCAGTCTGGGTGCTCTTGAAAATTTTGAAATCTCCAAGCTCATATAATCGTGTTCGGAACTCACAGGGGATTCCTTTGATGTTATGTTTGCTCCAAAACTCCATGTCATCTTCAAATATATCCAGAGTTCTGACCAGTTGATCAAGAGAATCAGTCACTATTTCTCCAATATCTGTCAGGACGTATTTCTTCTTTTCCTGGCAAATCAAACAATTCTTTTCCAGTTTTTTCAATTGAGGAATTATTTCAGGGGAAGTTATTTCAAACTGGTCTTTAATCTCCTGTAATGATTTTGGCCCTTTTTTCACTAATGAAAGAATATCTCTCCTTTTTTCAGAAAATGCTATGAGACTCAATAATCCTTTTGCTTTCATTTCTTCTTACCTTTTTTTTCCACCAGCCCTTTATAATATTCAAATAACTGCACTCAAATCATACCGATAATAATCATTTAAGCTATATTTTATCCAATCATGAAGCTCTTGATATATAATTGTTTTTTTTATGACACAACAAATCATACAACAATTTAAATTCGTTATCAACCCAGTAATACAAAGTGATTGTTGAAAAATTCCACAAGGAAACCGAAAAACGATCCCCATGTGATAGCGCTTTACCTTAAAGCAGACGTCGCTGGCAGCCTGTCATTGCGTGTGCGTATCAGGGAAAAGGCACATGGCGTCATAGAGATACTATTTTAAACAACGAACTGATAATGGCTCGCGCGAAGTCAGGACGGGTTCGCTGCCGGTTTTGGTGTTTTTCAAACGCCAAAATTTCAGTTGAATTTTTTCAGAAAGTATAAATTCATATAATCCTGAATATACCATTTATTATGAAAAAAGGCAGTTCAAGGGAAAATGTTAAAATAGGATCAAGCGTAGGCATTGTTTTAAAGCAGGACAAGAGGAGTGGAAAAATAACTAGGGGCATTGTAAAGAGAATTTTAACCAATTCGTCATTTCATCCACATGGCATAAAAGTTGAATTAGATGACGGCAGGGTTGGAAGAATTAAGGAGATATATCCAAAAGCTCCACAATAAGCCATCTAAATCATAAGTAGCCCTTTTTGCCAGTCATTGATTATTCTGACTGCAGTCCTTGATTCATCAACCTCACCCTTTTTCTGGAGGTAGTTGCTCTGTATGCCTATGAGTTCAAGGACTTCATAGGAATCCTGACCCTCTATTTTAACATTATAGAATGATTCCAGTGCGCTCTTGTTTTGCTCGCAAAATTTCTCGATTATCTTCATCGCAACACCGGTCAGGTCTTTAAGGTGCGTCGCATCTTTCACAGCAAGAAGACCGAGTATGGTCTCATCGTCCTCATCAAAAGGTATCACCCCTGGCGTATCTATGAACCTGATGCGAGAACCGGCTTTCACAAGCTGCTTTCCTTTTGTGTGACCTGATATTGAGGATGTCCCGGCGCTGTGTCTCCCTGAAACTGCATTTATGACCGACGATTTGCCCGTGTTTGGATAACCCACTGAACCCACCAGGATGTCGCGCCCTTTGATGCCTGCGGTTTCAAGTATCTTATGTCTTAACATCGTTGTCCCCAACTTGTCCTTACTGGAAATAAAGATCGCCGGTGCGATTTTTGACATGCGTATCTTGGTTTTCTCAAGAGTTTCCTTCGATACGAGATCGCATTTGTTGATGACTATTATGAAGGGCTTCCTTGCCCTGGAAATTTCAAGCTCCACTTCACTGTTTCGCGTCTCGTCCGGAAACCTGGCATCTACTATCTCAAGAAGAATATCGGCGTTCTTTATCACATCCTTTACGATATTCTGGTAGCTTGCCATGTCATGTGCTATGGCGCAGGAAGATATAAGGATGTATCGTGGCAAGCTTTTTATCTTATAAGGCTGTAGGTAGCACACCCCACGGGATAGTAGGGTAGCCTGGTCCATCCTTGAGCGTTTGGGACGCTTAGACCGCGGTTCAAATCCGCGCTATCCCATTTTGTTACTTATTTTAAAGGTCGAAGCCCTGGATTGGCCGTTCACAGGATTTTAGCGGTGCGCAGTTTCCTGAATTTTAGCCAGAAAATCAGGCATCAAACTTTGAGACTTTTTTTATCATAAAGTTATATCTTTTTGTTATACATATAGGTTAAAAGGGGAATTCAAATGATATTGTCTAATTATAGGGATATAAAATAAAATTCTCGATATTTTTCAACCATAAATATTCGAAATCTCCATTGTGAAAAAGTTTTATCAGACTCATCAGCTTATTCCTCTCCAGATTGAGTTCA
>CABMHZ010000161.1 GCA_902386115.1 uncultured archaeon
AACATTGGGCAGACGCAGATTTCGAGGTTCATAAAAAACCTCAATCGCAGAAATCTTTAAAGGACTTTTTCAAAGGCTAACCGAGACAACAATAAACGCTCAGGGCTTCCAGCCCTGAGTAGTTTACGACAGCATTTTCGCAACCGTTCTTTCAGTGCCATGACTTAACCCGGGTCGCTTCAGGTTGCGGATCTCTCGCCCTGTGAAGTTCTATTCTTCATCTGGACTGATTCATTCTTTCCAACCCTTGCTATTATCCTGTCTTCAGGCACCCTGTCCCACCTGTTGAAGCTGCTTATGTACAGGATATCCTTGCTTCGTCTCCTTTCGATGAACTGGACATCTCCTTCCTGGATTTCACCCGATTCGAGCTTGAATTTTACTGTGTCTCCTGTAGAATATTCCATAAATCACCGTTTTTGTGTTTTAATTATTTTCCATGATTAAAAGAAAAAAGAAATTATGAGGATAAATCCTCATAATTGTATTTGTTTATTTAAATGGTGAAGAACACTGCAGCCTGAACATCCTTCTGACCATCTGCGCTCAGGATGTAATCAAGGTACGCATTGATTACATTCAGGTTATCGCCGGTCAACTGGTTGTAGAGGTAAAGATCTCTTGCGAGTCCGTGGTCTTTGCCATCTATTGCTTTTGTAGCTGGAAGTCTATTGCTTATGCTTGCTGTATCGTATGTCTTGCCTACACCCTTGTTGCCAACTACGGCTGCTGTGCCGTTCTGGAGTGCAGGTATTACATTATTGTTGCCGTTAACGCCGCCCTTTGCGAAGCCAATATCAACGAAACCGATAACACCTTTGGCGCTTGATGTTGAATATCCTGCGATGTATTCAGAGATTCCCTGGTTGCCCTGCTTCTGGGTTGCCAGGTCAGTGGTAACAAGTTGCTTGGTATTGGAATCCTGCTGTCCGATCCACTGTGCAAAGGTTTCTTCTGTGCCTGATGCATCACTGCGCTGGACTGCTTCGAGTGTTATAGTGCCAGCACCATTGGGAACAACAACTGTTCCTGCACTGTACGCGGTCTGTAAATCAGCAAAAGTCAGGTTAAGTACTGTCCAGCCTGTTGCAATGCCGTGTGGAGAATTAACTACATCGTTTGTAACGTTGATAGCTGTTATAGCATTTCCAGCGTCATTCTTTGCAGCTCCGGCGATAACAATCATGCCAGTTCCAATTGCGGTCTCTTTGATTGAGCAGTCTGGGCCTGATTCGGAACATATGATTCCGCCCGGAACTACTACTGCGCTCTGTCCTCTGCCTGGTACTACTACACCATTTGTTGTTGTGTCTGTATCAGGCCATTTTGAAGAGCTTGCGCCTATGTCCACCAGTTTGTCGTAGATATATTCCTGACCTGCTGCCGAGCCGCCACCGCCAATTACGACTTGAGTACCTGGATATTTCTTCATAAAGTTTGCTGATGCAATCTCCGATATGGGTAATACTGTAGTACTGCCTTTTACCGTAATAGTCCCCACTATGCTCAAGTCCTTGTTCCCTTGCTGTTGCTGCGCGTTCGTCTGTGCGTTCTGTACAAGTATTCCCACACCCGCTGCTGCCACTGCCGCGATCACGATCAAAATCAATGTCGCGATTGCCGGCGAGACGGCTTTGGCGTCATGCAGGAATGCTTTTATTCCCTTAGTATTTATTCTCATGTTCTTTCTCCTGTTCCAAATAAGGTGATGCTGACCGGTATTTGCCCTTTTTGTACCTTTAATTTTCAATTCGAAGTTTGGCGGACTCGGGTTTATAGCATCACCGATCATACTCTTAATTTCATAAACTATTTTAGCAAAACCCTCATAAACTATAGAGAGTCCTGTAGTCTATTTTTATTCTTCATAGAATGAAACCCGTGCCCTCTTACAGGGAGACCGAGGGCACTGTTTCATGGTTATGAAGCCCGGTTCTGAGGCAAAAAAGGGAGGATGTATTATGGGCTTCATATTTCTCCTACGGGTTGTGTGATGGCGTATTGAACGCAGCCACCATGTTACTCTAATTTCATAAACTATTTCAAGATTGTCAATGTAAACTATATAGAGTCCTATAGTTCATTTTTCCTTCCTGAAATAACAAAATTCGGGCTTTCCACGTGGGTAAAAGGGGGTTTCATGTTATGAGCGGAAAGCCTGATATGAAGCTCTGATTTAGAAAAAAGGAGAGCTATATAGTTTTGATTGTTACTTCTGCCTGCAACTGCCGGGATCAGCATAACTTTGATATTCTATAAAGGCTATTTATTTTTACCAGGGTTCAAAATCATCAGACTAAATTCAACGGGAGGAACCAATATGGTAAAAATAGAAGGAAAATGCAGGGAAGTTTTAGATAAAACAGAATGGGTTGCCATTGCAACCTGTGGAGATAGTGGTCCACATATGGCGGGGACATGGGGAGAATATGTGAGGGCATTACAAATTAAAGATAGCGGAATAATCGTTATTCCTGCCGGGCATTTTAATATAACCGAGGAAAATCTGAAAAAGAATAACCGTGTGGAGTTGCTGATAGCTTCAAGGCAGGTACAGCGGACTTATGGCCCCGGGCAGGGATGCAGCATCTCCGGAATAGGAGAAATTCAAACTTCAGGAAAATTCGCTGAAATGGTAAAATCGAAATTTCCCTGGGCGAGAGGGGCACTGGTTATTACAGTGGAAAAAGTTAATCCACAACTGTAAATATAACATCAGGCTGCAAGAAAAATAAATTTAATGCTATAAGTTATTATTAATATATTGGATTAGAACATGCTATAATGCGCCTGTGCT
>CABMHZ010000162.1 GCA_902386115.1 uncultured archaeon
AACGCATATGTCAATATCTTGATGATATCAACAAAATGCCTGTGATTTTCAAGTGGAAATACAAAATGGATGAGATGCCTGGCAAGATTGAATCATTGTAATGTTAATTTGGAATCGATATACTAGTCCTGTCCTTGAACCTGAATGCCGTCGGTAATAAATAGACTCCTTTTTTTCCAAAATTAATTTCGTCAAAAAATTGTGTTATTTTCTTGAACCGTAACCTGAGGTTATACACAACCTGACCTTCCCCCTGCGCATTAACATCAGTAAAGGCATTCTCAATTTCATCGAGGTTGGGGAAGCGGTCTTCTTTTTTTGTTTTATTGACTGCGAAGGCATATGCTTTCAGGAAATTATGCATCTGCTTGTTGGGTGTTCTTTCATCTCTTTTATCAAATAATGCCTTGAAGCTCTCTGAATCGATTTCTATTTCAGGCTTCTCTGAGACTTTTTTCACCCAATCAGAATACTTTGGAATTTCCACGGGGATTTATTATGATACCACGATGTAAATAAGTTTTTATTCAACTGAAAAAAAAGAAACCGCAGATGAAGGCGCCCAGGGTCACGAGCCTCCCGAGTCGCGCCTCGGGAGGGCGCGTCCACGTATGCCTGCTGCATGTGTTGTGTGGAGGCGAGAACCCGCAGGGTTTCGGCATTGATAAACGCAGATTTTTTTCAATTCGATTCGCCTTCAATATATTTTCTCTTTGCCGGCTTAAATAGAATCTTTTATAAATAATAATGACTAATTGGGTTGCATCATCGGTTAAGAACCTAAAAACATGGATGTCACGGATTTGATGGATTTTCAAGAATCATGATTCATGAAGAAAGCAAAAAAATAACAAAAAACCTATCTACATGATAACTATACGTAATCTACATGGTTTATGTAGATATACACGGAATATAAAGGAAATCACGTAGAAAAAAAGCATTTAAATCAGTAATTTCATAAAAAAGGTTGATAAGAATGTCCAGAACAGGAATCTTAATGGCATGTCTGCTCCTTATTGCCCTCGGCGTGATCGCCGCGGCGCAGGTAGAGTTGACCGTGAACCAGGGCGTAAGCAGGGAGAATGTTGAGGTAGGCGATGACGTGACGGTCACCGTTTCCCTGACCAACTCAGGAAGCTCAGCCACCGAGGTAAATATTGTTGCTGTTCTCCCGTCGGGAGTATCAGGGACAGTACCTATCTCAGGAGTACGGGATGCCACAGGGAACATGAATGTGTGGAGCGGGACTCTTGCGCCAACTGAGACAAAGTCGCTGGTGTTCATAATACGCTCTAATGAACCGGGACATAAAACCGTATTCTCAACAATAAAGTACACCGACGGTGGCATCGAGCGCAAGATACAGTTGACAAGCGAAATCACAGCAACCAAGCCACAGCTACAAAATACCGATACTCCGACTCCGCCTGTTCCAGAAAAGAATATCCCCGGCTTTACATCTCTGGCTCTTTTGATGGGGCTTGGTTTGGGCATTCTTATTATAAGAAAAAGGAGGATATAATATGAAAGGAAAAAATAGGATGAATAAAATCGCCTTTCGCATCCTTGCGATGGGCACAGTTGCGGCGCTTGTTTCGATAGGTCTGCTCAGTGCGGCAGGCGGGGCGGCGCCGGCATTGTCGAATTCGGGTGGAGGAGCTTGGACTACTTATCGGGAGATATCAGTTGCGGAGAACTCAGGCAGCACACTGTCCGATTATCAAGTACTTGTGCAGCTTTCGGGCAGCAATTTCCCGCCAAGCGCGAAGTCGGATGGTGCTGATATCAGATTTACGGATGCGAACGGGAATGAGTTGAGCTACTGGATGGAATCGTGGGACTATGCTGGCAAAAACACGAAAATATGGGTGAAGATTCCCAGCATATCAGCGAGTGCGACAGCCACGATACGCATTTATTATGGGAATGCGGGCGCGGGGAGTTCGAGCAATGGAGATGGAACTTTTGATTTATTTGACGATTTTAATGACGGCGTTTTAGACTCTAATAAATGGACGGTTACACAAGGAGGAGGAGGAGATACAGGTTACAACGAAAACGCAGGGTATCTTACTCTATGGAGAAATACAGGCTATGGCAATGACAGATTCTTGCGAATAGGAAGCAATAAGCAATTTGCGGCGAACGCTACTCTTGAAGGAAATTTACGTCTCACATTGCCCAACATAAGTAGGCTGCCGACTTTCGGATTCGGAAGATTGAGCAGTTACAATAACGCTGATGAACAAGGTTGTGAATTATTCGGCCAAGTAGGAAATTCACAAGTTGCCACTTTCTACGGAACGGGGTTGGGTGATTCCAATCAAATATGCACGAATAAATATGAAAATGTTACTTATAAAAATTTTAATGCGCCATATGACGTTTTCGAAGACATAAGAATTGATTGGAGTCCTTATAATGTCAATTTTTATTATGGAAATTATTCTAATTTTTTAAACACTAATGTTCCGAATGAAACCATGCCTGTCTATATGTATATACAGACAGAGAACAACTTTGGGCAGAGCAGACCTTATAACGAGCTAAAAGTTGATTGGGTTCGCGTACGCAAATACGCTTCCCCAGAGCCCACTCTAACTTTAGGCGCCGAGCAACCAATTACGCCTCCAAGTACAACAGGTACCATAAGCGTAACCACCAACCTTGCAGGCGCGACTTTCACGATATCAGGCGCTTCAGTATATTCTGGAAGTGGAACCTTTTGGGGTCCAACAAATGCATCTGCCGGTACATATACGATTACGTATGGAGGAGTAAACGGTTACAGTTCTCCGTCATCTGAGACTAAGACACTTGCAGCGGGTGGGAGCATAGCATTTAGTGGTTCATATACTCTAACTGTTCCACCCACAACAGTTCCACCAACCACAGTACCACCCACAACAATACCACCTACAACGATACCACCAACCACGGTTCCACCAACGGTACCCTCGACTCCGGCAGTCAAACCGCCCTGTGGTCTCACAGCCAGCCACACAACCCTGAAGGATGAGCCTGAAGTCGGAGAAGAAGTCCTGATAACCGTAACTATCCAGAATACATGTGACGTTACTGCAAAGAATATTCGCCTGACCGAGCAGCTTCCTAGCAGCATCACTGTAAGCTACATAGACGGCGCCACTTCTAACACGCCAAATCTTGTTACATGGAACGGGGAGCTTGCTCCCAATAGGGCACATGCCATAGTACATACACTCAGGATAGTGGAGGAAAAGAATAGAGCCATTCCGGTGATGATAAGATATGAGGATGAGCAGGGAAATCCGAAAGAAACATCCACAACAATAATTGTGAACGCGCAGGCTACTCCCAAGCCAACGCCTGTAAGGACAAGCGCGCCTGAGGCGGCTGACGTTTACAAGGCGCCTGGATTTACAGGGCTTTTGGTGCTGATGGGACTGGCAGCGGCTGTAATAATGGTGAGGAGGCGCTGAGAAGCGCTCTCCACTTTTTTATATATTTTTAGTGAGTGAAATTTAAAAAAAAGACCGCACAATGATTTATAAAGTCAAAAAGTAATATTACATAGGTGATAAAATGGCTGAAATGTTTACACTGCCCACAACTATTGAAAAAGAGATAAAAGCCTTGATAAAATACGGGCATTATTCCAGCATTGATGAAGCCATAAAAGATGCTTTCAGGACGCTGCTCAATGTCAAACCTGACCTGAAGATATCTGCAGTAATTGAACTTTACATGGAAGGCGAGATATCTATTGGCAAAGCTGCCGAATTGGCTGGCGTAACTACTATTGAATTCAAGGATATTCTTGCCAGCAGGGGTATCTATAGAAAAATAGGAGCCAGAAGTAAAGATGAACTGAAACGCGGCAATGCGCTTGTCAAAAAATTGAGAAAATGAAAGCGTTAATTTTTGACACAGATATTCTCAGCACATTTGGAAAGATCAGAAGGCTCGATCTGTTGCGGAAATTGCTCCCTGAGGTGCCATTTTATATACCCCCGTCTGTTTACGATGAGCTTCTGAAAGCGAAAGATCTGGGATACGATTTCGTCGATAATATTTTTGAGAGCAAGATTATAGAAGTGATTCCTTTGAACGATGAAGAAATGAGGTTACTGAAGGAATTAAAACGAGAAAGAGTATCACTTGGAAAAGGGGAACTCGAAGGATTGTCTGTCTGCAAACATGAGGGCTATATCCTTGTTACAAACGACACATCTGCAAAGAAGGTCTGCGATTTTTACGGGATCGATTTCATCGATTTGAGTATAATATTGAAATCATTAATTACTGAAAAAATTCTTACAAATTCTCAGGTAAGGATTTTGATCGAAGAGATTGAAAGCAAGGACAGGGTAGTAATTAAGGATAAACAGGATATTTTGAATTAAATATGAAGACGCCCAGGCGCATCAAGACAGTCCCTGGCGAGGGTCTATCTGCCGGCGAATATTCCCGTTACGCAGATGCCTGTAATTCCCTAAGCTTAGTAGACGACGTGATTTCCAATACGCTAAACCTTTAGTTCGGGGGTATCAAGAACCCCCCGCCTTTGGAAGGCGGGGGATGAATTGATACCCACACTTTTGAACATGAATCCGTAATAAGTACGTGAGAGGGTCTCCAAAACTCCTCTCACAAACAAA
>CABMHZ010000163.1 GCA_902386115.1 uncultured archaeon
TGACACAGGCAACCTGGAAGCTCGTATGGTGGCTGACGCAACTGCAGATGCCGTGGTAATATCAGGGCTTGCGCCGGTTTCCACTATCGAAAAAGCCATAAAAGAGGCAAAGAAGACCGGAATTTATGCAGTCATTGATATGCTGAATGTTGAAAAGACCCTATCCGTGGTGAAGGCGCTCACCGTTAAACCCGACGTGGTCGAACTCCACAGGGCGATCGATACAGAAGGCAAGGCTGAACATGCCTGGGCAGACATACCTGCAATGAAGAAACTGTCCGAAAGGATGCTTATTGCAGTGGCGGGTGGCATCCGTGTTGATACGGTCAAGGATGCGCTCAAGGCAGGCGCTGATATCATTGTGGTCGGGCGCGCAATCACCAAAGCAAAGGACGTTCGCTCAATGACAGAGCAGTTCATCGAAGAGATGAAGCAGCCTGAGATCGACCAGTACAGAGTAATGACGGACTTTTAGGTTCTGGTTACCTGATAGAGAAAGAAGGCAGGAATTATTGGCGAAAAGGATTTTTCAACCAATAATTCTTATTATATATCAATAAAACGTTAAGTGATAATTTCTTTTCACAAAATAATCCCGATTATCGGGTCAATTTTTGCCTGATTCATTACGTTTTAAATAATATCAAATGATATGGGACGCCATTATTATGAGTACAGAGATTGCAGTGGTAATTGCTTTAATAGTGGCAGTTTTCATGGGGCTGAACATCGGCGGCAATAATGCAGCGGCTGCCATGGGTGCAGCTTACGGCGCGAAAGTACGCACAAAATACCAGGCAGTGATACTGATCGGAACTTTCTCTTTTTTAGGGGCGGTGCTGAGCGGCGGGGAAGTAATAAAAACACTCGGAAGCGGGATTCTCCCGCCAGGAACGATATTGCTTGAAGGCGCTATCGTTTCAGTTGGCGCGGCAGCTGCAACTGTTTTTCTCGCAAATGTCCTGCGTATACCTGTGTCCACAAGCCAAGCGTCTGTCGGGTCTCTTGTCGGAATCGGTTTTTTCTACGGTGCTTCGAAACTAAATGTATCTATGCTTGGCAATATTGTCGCCTGGTGGGTAATTACCCCTCTGCTTGCCTGGCTGCTTGCGTATATCATGGGTAAATACTTGTACACAAATATCCTTGTCTGGCTGGCAGACCACAGTGATTCCGAAGCTTCGATACGAAAATCATTGAGCATCCTCCTGACTTTTTCAGGTTCGTATGTAGCATATACAGCCGGGGCTAACCATGCCGGTATAGTTATCGGACCTTTTGTAGGTGCGGATAATAGTATTTCGCCTTTTTACGGTGCAGCCTTAGCTGGTCTTGCTATCGGTCTTGGTGCACTCCTGATGGGCGGGAGAATACTGGACACTGTGGGAAATGATATCTGTGAACTTTGCGTGATCAGAGCCACGTTCGTAGAGCTGGTATCAGCTGTAATTGTTCACCTTGCAACGATCCTTGGAATCCCGGTCTCGCTGGGCGAGATCGTGACGGCAGGGGTTATTGGTATCGGATGTGCCAACAGCGGGATGCATCTTATTAAAGGCGAGGTCGTTAAGAAGATCGCAATAGCATGGTTAGTCTCTCCTCTTCTCGCTGGAGCTGCGGCGTTTGGTTTGATGAACCTGATACAGAGGTTCTGATGGTAACAAAAGGAAGAATGAAAAATGTATACGGAATTAATGATCATTGGCGGGCTGTTCTGGTCCATTACATATCTTCTCATTATCAGGCGTGGTTTTAAAGATAAAACATATGGAATGCCACTTGCAGCCCTTTGTGCAAATATTTCCTGGGAGGCTATATTCTCATTTATTTTCCCGCATTCTCCTCCCCAGCTTTATATAAACTACATATGGTTCGTTATAGATGTCGTTATTGTGCTGCAATTTTTATATTATGGGAAATCCGAATTCACCAGGCTCACAAATAAAAAATTCTATGCCATGTTCCTATTGGCTTTGACTACCGCGTTCTTTCTGGTTTTCTCTATTACAAGAGAATTCAATGACTGGCAGGGCGCATACGCAGCATTTGGACAAAATCTAATGATGTCGGTTCTTTTCATTGTGATGCTGTTCAGCCGGGATAATTTAAGAGGGCAATCGATTTACATCGCACTTTTTAAGATGTCTGGCACTGGAATAAGCAGTCTGGCTTTTTATTTATACCAGCCCATTTCGCAGGGCGTTCTTTTACCTTTTCTCTTTGTTTCAATTTTTATCTATGATTTTATCTATGTGATATTGGTTTATCAAAAATATCGAGAATCTAACATCCCTTTCTGGAGCAGGTTATAATTGGAAAGTAAAATTTTCAATCTACAAAATACATAAAAAGAAAGTCAGAGCCTTTCAATTCAGGGCTCTGCTTTTTCATTTATTTTTCAATTATTTCACAAAATCAACTTTCTCATTTACCCCTTGCAAAGCTTTTCCCAATTCTTTTATACTTCCTGCATCAGCCATTGCAGCGGTACTAAATGTCCATGGCGAAACGCTCTCGCCTATGATTTCCTTTGTGACCGGGTCCTGGAGTATAGCATGCCATGAATAGTTTCCCGGCGGGATGTTCGATAAAGTAATGACTTTCCACTTCATATTATTAAAATCCAGCCCTGCAGGCAGGGTAACTGAAGAATACTTTGTTACCCAGGATTTCCCGCCACCTGGCAGATCTATCCATATATAAAGACCTGCATTTCGTGCGCTGCCCGGATTTGTTATATCCAGACCTGCATACATTGTCTTGCCTGCAGAATATGTCTTTTTATCCGTGTATACCACAACGGCAGGTCGCATCCATCCATTCGCATACACATATGGATAATAATCAAATCCTGCCGAAGGATGAGGTATCAGGGTATCCCCGATGTGGTCTCCTGAAAAGTCATGCTTTCCTGTTCCGCTGCCATCGTCAACGCCTGTATAATCGGACCAGTAGTTCCCTTCAAGAGATGTTACATTATACCAGTTATTGCTTGCCGGATTGTTATCATATGCTTGATCGGTATTGTTTATTATATTGTTGTGATAAATAATATTGTTGCTGGAAGAATCTATTCGAATACCTTCTTCAGTATTTGAATTTATATTATTGTTAAAGATAGTGTTATAATTGCTTCCAGCCTTTAATCCAATACCACTCCAATTGTTATTGTTCACGGTATTGTTTGACAGGATGTTATTGCTCGAAGTTCTGATGAAAAGACCTTCCCATTTATTATTCAAATTTGCGGTATTATTAAAGATATTATTATAATTGCTTCCATCGCTCAATTCGATACCACACCCATTATAGGTAGCAATATTGCTGTCTAAAGTATTATTGATGCTATAGTTATGTAAGGCGATTCCATTGATCGAGTTTAATTTTGCATTGTTGCCATAAATGGTGTTATTGCTGGAAAAGTTAATAGAAACTCCTGCTTCATTGTTGATGAGAATATTTTCAGATATTTTATTATTATTTGAATTATCCATTGCGATCCCGGCGCCGGTATTGAATGAAAGATTGTTATAGGAAATTTTGTTATCAGTAGAATTGCCCAACAATATTCCATTGTTTTCGAATCCTTCAGGATTCGAAGCGTTATTGCCGGTTATTTCATTGTTACTGCTATCAAGCAGCAGAATTCCATTATAATTTGAAACCATAACATTATTTTCGATGAGTGTCGAGCCTGAATACTGAAGGAAAATGCCCTCTCTGCCATTTGAGTTTACTATGTTATCGCTTACAATGTTCTGATAAGACTCGAAGCTGGCTATCCCCTTGTCACCGTTGGAATTTGCTATATTATTGATCAAAGTATTCTGGAACGAATATTGGAGTTCTCAAGATGTATTCCAGCGGAAGGATATCCCTCAATGTAGTTAAGAGAATTTGAAGCGTTATTGCCGGTTATGTTGTTGTTATTACTGAACTGTAATATAATTCCGCTTCCTCTATTTGATTTTACGGAATTATTTCTGATCAATGTGAAGTCTGAATGACCGAGATATATACCTTCCCTGCCATTGTAATTTGCTATATTATCGCTTACAGTGTTCCCATTAGCACCGTCGATGCCTATCCCTTTGTTACCATTAGAATTTGCAATATTACCTGTTATCAGGTTATTGTTCGAGTTCTGGTTTATACCGATGCCGTTCTCCTCAGTTTGGATTATTCCGTTCGAGCCTGCAATATTACCGCTTATGGTATTGCCGCTGGAATTAAACAGGGAGATACCGACCCCGTTATTCAGGTTAACGTTATTGTTAGATATCGTGTTGTAGACGGAATTGGACAGGTCTATTCCATGTTGATTGTTCGATACTATATTATTTTTGATCATATTATTATTTGAGATTACCCTGATTCCTGCCCCACTACTGTTGCGTGCATTAAAACCTTCAATGGTCACTCCATTTGCACTGACCCTGATCGCATTCCCGCTCCAACCACCATCCACAACCGGCAAACCTGCGCCTGTGTCCACTCCTTTCAGAATAAGCTGCTTGTTCACATCAATATTCTCAATGTACGTGCCGGTTCTTACAAGGATAGTATCTCCCGGGTATGCATTGTCAATTGCCCACTGAATCACAGGATAATCATCCGGAACAGTGATTGTAGCTGCCTGTGACACAACTGTTAGTGTAACAAAAACTTGCACAAATATAATACTAGTATAACAATTCCAAAATAACATAACAATATTTATTAGTAAAGAGCGCTAATATAATAATATGCCATTTTTAAGCCAGCGCTCGAAACTACAATTGACTGAAAAGGAAATCGAA
>CABMHZ010000164.1 GCA_902386115.1 uncultured archaeon
ATCGTGCAGCCTTGTGAACTACAGGAAAGCGAGGTTTTATATATACAGGTTTTAATGTAATGTTTCGTGCCGATAAATCGTTTTTTCCCGGTTTATATAGGTCACACTGGTTATTTATATATACTAAAATTTAAATAGTATTATCATAACTATAAGGAAAGATTATGAGTGATTATTCGTTTGGCATAAAGGAATTGGATAGCGCTATTGGGGGGATAAAAAGAGGCTCTAACGTCATGCTTATCGGTCCTCCGATGAGCGGAAAAGAGATCATAATGTATTCCATTATGTACTACGGCGCCGCAATAAACGAAAATGCGGTAATAACGGTGACAACCCGCGAATCTGCTACCCATATCCTTGAATGGTTCAAGGAACAGAAATTAGACCTCCCCCTGTCCAGGATCGGTATAGTTGATTGCGTCACAAAAACTCTTGGCGGCACATCGATCGAGAATGAAAATATCAAGATAGCAAGCAGCCCGGTTGACCTGACCGGGATAGGGGTTAAGATCAGCCAGTTCTTTGAAGAATATTTCATGAAGAAGAATATCAGGAAAAACCAGCTTCACATCAATTCATTATCCACGATCCTGATGTATTCGAATATCCAGACGGTTTTCAGGTTCCTTCATGTATTTACCGGGCGCATCAAGGCTGCCGGTTCCCTTGGCATCTACGTGATCGAGAGCGGCATGCATGATGAACAGGCTATTTCAACCCTGAAACAACTTTTCGACGGCATGATAGAGATCAAATGTGATAATGATAAGAACTTCATTAGAGTGGTCGGGCTTTCCCCGAAACCTACTCCCTGGTTTGAATATGAAATTGAAGGAGCTAGCGTAAAGATAGTCGGGAGAGTATAGTATGATAGAAACCGGCATCCCCAAACTGGATGAATTCCTGGGAGGGGGCATACCCAAGGGAAAGAGCCTTGTCTATTATATACAGCCGGGCGTCGAGGGGGAAGTCTTCGGATTACAGACGATATACAACTCCCTTAAAAAAGGAGATACAGGTGTCTTCGTTGTTTCAAGCACCATACCTGATATTATAAAGGGTCAGTTCAGGGATTTTGGGTGGGACATCAGTAAGTTCAAAGATAAATTCTTTTTTGTTGATGCTTATGATTCATTGATAGGTGCGCCTTCAAATGAAAAATATGTAGTCCCAAATCCCGACAATATTGAGGCGTTCAGTAAAATCATAATCAGTGCAATAAAAGAATTGCCCCCAAGCACAATTGTTTTTGGCTCCCTGTCCACGATCATAGACCTGTGCGGCGAAAAAGAAACCATGCAGGCGGTCATGACATGGAATAAGATGGCAAAGATCTATGATCATGTGCTGGTCTATAATTTCACTGCATGGCCGTATTCGGAAGAATCATTGAAAGCCATTAAAGAGGACATGTTCAACGCCGTCATTTCTGTCGGCGGGATAGCAGAACGGGTAATCTTCGGGCAGTATTTCGGGATATTAAAGGCTGACTGGACTACAGAAATTAAAAAATCCATGCTTTTCAGGGTACTGCGCCCGGGTGGGATAAAATTGTATATACCGAAAATACTCGTCACCGGTCCATTTGATTCCGGAAAATCCACATTTGTGCATGCACTTTCAACAAGAGCGATATCGGTTGACAGGCTGGGAACGACAATAGCACTTGACCACGGGCACGTTGATTACAAGGGTTTTAGCGCCGATATTTTCGGCACTCCGGGACAGGAACGGTTCGACCCGATCATAAAATTGCTAAGCGGTGAGTCTATGGGCGTCTTTTTGATAGTGGATTCTACGAACCCCACTGATTTTATCCGCGCAAAGCAGATGCTTGAGATCACGAAGTCATACGGGCTGCCGTTTGTTATAATAGCCAATAAGCAGGATCTTCCCGGAGCCCTGACCCCGGAAGAGATAAGAGAGCAGTTTGACCTTTCGCATGACGTCCCGATAGTCCCCGTTATCGCAAAGGATAAGAAAGGAGTTTATGAGGCATTCGAAGTTTTGATTGATAAGATCACGGGAGGGCTCTGATGACAGATACCATTGAACTGCTGGATAAATTGATAGCCGACCTTAAGAAATCAGGAGGAGTGGAATCATGCGCTGCGGTAAGCCGCGACGGACTTCTTATCAGGTCAAGCATGCAGAAGGAGCAATTGGCAGAGTCTTTCGCCGCAATGTCAGCAACCATGCTCGGCGCGGCAGAGACAGCTTCAACAGAACTGGGAAAAGGCGTACCCAACAGGGTCATTGTTGAATCTACAATGGGGAGGCTGATTGCTGTCGGGGCGGGACCCAAGGCGCTCCTGGTGGTTATTGTGAGTCCTGAGACCGGGCTTGGATTGATACTTCTGGAACTTGATAAAGCGGCAAATAAACTGAAAGAGTTGTTGGAATGAAAAGACAGGAATACAGAAAAAGCGCTACTGCGCTTGAACCTGCCCTCCAGGTAGGTAAATCCGGAATAGAAGCGGTGGTTGAGGAGTTAAAAACACAGTTGAAAAGCCTGAAACTTGTTAAAGTAAAATTCCTTAAAGCCGCTTTTTTCGAAGGAGACAGGCACGAACTGGCTGATAAACTGGCAAACCTGACGGGCTCGGAACTTGTCGAGGTCAGGGGCAATACCGCAGTGTTTCGCCGAAAAGGGTAAATACTATCCGATAACTAAATAAGCCCCCTGAATTAATTCAGGGTAAAAAAGTACCATTATCATTCATATAAAGATGATTTTACGGAGGATCAACATTGACAACAGTATATGACGTTCCCGCAGATGTTTTCATAAATAGCGTGGCACAGAAATTAAAAAATGACCCTAAGGTCAAGCCCCCGGAATGGGCGCGGTTTGCAAAGACAGGCGCACAAAAGGAATTGGCGCCGGATAATGCAGACTGGTGGTTCGTGAGATGTGCTTCGATCCTGAGGCGCGTCTATATCGACGGACCGGTCGGCATATCGAGGTTGCGAAGTTTCTACGGCGGAAAGCACAGGAATGGAGTAAGACCTGCACATTTCTCGAAAGGAAGCGGCTCTGTCGCAAGGGAAGCTCTCCAGCAGCTTGAGAAGGCAGGGTTTATCAAAGCCCAGAAAGTAGGCAGGTCAGTATCGCCGCAGGGTCAGGCATTCCTGGACAATGCAGCGAATGAAGTTAAAACAGAACTTGTAAAGACTAATCCAGCTCTGGCAAAGTATTAATTTGAGAGACCCCGTATTTTAATGCGGGTGTTTGACGAATATGGACGAAGACCTCGAAGAGATAAGAAGGCGCAAGCTTGAGCAAATGCAGCAGCAGCAATACAGCGGTCAGGCGCAGGCTGCCCAGCAGGAGCAGGCGCGTGCTGAATACGAGGCAAAAAAGGCTGCCATTTTGCGCCAGATACTCACTCCTGAAGCCCGTGAGCGCCTGAATACACTCAAGATGACAAAGCCGGAACTTGTAGCCAGTGTCGAGGCGCAGTTGATATCCCTGGCGCAGAGCGGAAGGCTGACCGGGATGATAGACGACGCGAAACTCAAGGCTTTACTTTTGCAATTGCAGCCAAAGAAGAGAGAGATGCAGATCAGAAGGGTTTGAATATCGAAACCCTGCGGGTTCTCGACTCCGCGTCCACGTATGCCCTGCGGGGCATACGTGGACACATACTCCGTGTTTGTTTTTGACTATGAGAAATGGATTATGTACCAAACAATCTTAATCCAAGTATCGAATCAAATGTTCTGAAGGTTTCAATTATCTTTCCGCTTGATCCTTTATCCGGCTCCATCACGCTGACCGCATCCGAAAGCTCTTCCAATACCATCAAGGCTTTCCCGGTATCAAGGTTATCATCCATGACCTTCTCGAATTTTTCTAAGGCTTTTGTGGCGATATTTTCCCCATTCTCAACGCCTTTTGCGCTCTTGAGCCGTTCAATGATGCTGCGCATCTTTTCCAGTTTTTTCCCCGCTTCATCGATCCCATCAAATGTGAAATTCAATCTTCTCCTGTAGTTTTTCGATAACATCAGGTACTTTATTGCCATCGGCTCATACCCTTTGTCAAGAAGCTCGCGCAGTGTATAGAAATTGCCCGTGGATTTTGACATCTTCCTGCTATCTACCATAAGATGCTTTGCATGGAGCCAGTATTGTGAGGGATTCTCCCCGAACGCAGCGAAGTTCTGCGCTATCACGGTCTCATGATGAGGGTATATATTGTCCACGCCTCCGACATGGATATCAAAACGAGTGCCCAGGTATTTCGTACACATGGCAGAGCATTCTATGTGCCATCCAGGTCTCCCTTTCCCAAGTTCAGTCTCCCAGAATACATCCCCGTCCTCTTTTTCATACGATTTCCAGAGGGCAAAATCCGATAATATGCCAGAATCCTCCCCCCACTCATCGCGTTTTATTTTCCGTTTTCCGGATTTGAGCTTGCGATGAAAGAGATTTCCCCAGTCTTTATATTTTGAAACCTCGTAATATATTGAACCGTCTTTTCCGCGGTATGCGTACCCATTTTCCATAATTTTTCTTATTATTTCAATTATCTCTGGCACATGCTCCGTAGCTCTTGGAAATACATCTGCAGGCAGTAAATTCAATTTCTCCATGTCCTCAAAGAATATTTTTGAATAATAATCCGTGAGCTCATGCAGCGTTTTTCCTTTTTTCCCTGCGGTAGATATAGCTTTATCCTCGATATCCGTGAGGTTCATCACCCTTTTTACCCTGAAGCCTTTGAACTTCAGGTACCGCACAAGCACATCCTCGAATATGAACGTCCTGAAATTCCCGATGTGGGCGTACTGGTAAACAGATGGTCCGCATGTGTATATCCCCACAACTTCTCCCAGAGGTTGGAACTCTTCCTTTTCCCGTGACAGCGTATTGAAAAGTTTTAGCACCCTACATCCTCCTGAAACTCAATACGCCTGCGATAATCGCTACCAGCGCGAAAAGAAGCATTGCTGCAGCATCAAGATATATCGGGAAATCGTGTATCCCAAGGATGATGCCCCGGACCGCATCCACCCCGTAGGAGAGCGGATTGAGCCTTGTTACAATAGAAAGCCAGTCGGATTGAGGAAGATTGCTTAGCGGGAACAGCGCGCCGCTAAAGAAGAACATGGGCCACATGACGAAGTTTATTACAAGTGTGAAGCCTTCCGGGCTTTTCAGGTTCGCACCTATAACAAGCCCGATGCTGACCATGGCTATCGATATTAAAAGCAGCATGAGAAAAGCGCTGATAATGACCGTGGGTGGCAACGGAACATTGATAAAGAGACCGATTATCAGCAGGAAAACTACCTGTATCATAGCATCTGACGCCCCACCGAGCATTTTTCCAGCAAATACGCTGGCTCTTGATACTGGCGCAACGAGCACTTCTTTTAAAAAGTCAAGTTTCCTGTCCCAGATGATGTAAACCCCGTAAAAAAGCGAGGCGAAAAGCACCGTCATGACCACTACGCCGGGATAGATAAAAACCTGGTAACTGTATCCCCGGACAGGAAGAACGGTTGAGCCCATTCCTGCCCCGAACGCAAAGATCCAGAGAAGCGGTGAGACTATGGATGAAATAACGCGTTCCTTCTCCCTCATATAAATCTTGGCTTCACGCAGCCAGATGGCATAGATACCTTCAATTTCGCTCATTTTTTCATCATCCTCTCCCAGAAACCGCCTTCTGCTTCAGCCTCGCGTATCTCGCGCCCGGTATAATGCATGAAAACGTCGTTCAGCGTCCCGCTCCTTACTTCCACGAAATCAATGGGTCCTGTATGGGTGAGGAGATCCTGCAGATGTTTGCTTGCGTCTTTTATAGAAAGGTAGAGCAGCCCGTCCTTTTCTTCGATTTTCCTGATATATTCAAGATTTCTCAGGTTCTCCATGCCTGGAATCGTCTGTTTGAGCTTGACCACGTCCCCGACAATTTGATTTTTAAGTTTTTCAGGTGAGTCAAGCGCCACTATCTTGCCATAATCGATGATGGCGACCCGGTCGCATAAACTTTCAGCTTCTTCCATGTAATGGGTCGTGAGCATGACTGTCATACATTCCTTTTCCGCGAGGTCGCTGATGTATTCCCAGATGTGTTCTCTTGTCTGGGGATCAAGCCCGAGCGTCGGCTCATCGAGGAAAAGTACCTTCGGATGATGCATTATGCCGCGCGCAAGTTCAAGCCTCCGGCGCATACCGCCTGAGTAGGTATTGACAAGATCGTCGGCGCGCTTTTCCATGTTAACGATGGAGAGCACTTCACTGATGCGCTGTTTCCTTATTTCACGGGGAACGCCAAATAGCAGGTTGTGCATCGCAAGGTTCTCCCTTCCTGTGAGAAGGTCGTCCACGCTTGGCTGCTGGAACACGATTCCTATGGATTTCCTGACCCTTCCCGGTTCTTTCTCGATGTCAAAGCCGTTCACCCATGCCTTTCCCGAAGTGGGTTTCAGGATGGTGCACAGCATAGAGAGGAGGGTGGTCTTGCCCGCGCCGTTGGGACCCAGGAGACCGAATATCTCGCCCTCTTTGACTTCAAGGTCAAGGCTGTCAACGGCTGTTATTTTGG
>CABMHZ010000165.1 GCA_902386115.1 uncultured archaeon
ACATAACCGTAGTGGCAGACCCGAACCAGACCATATACGCATTCCGCGGCGCGTACACAAATAATATCGAAGAGTTCAAAAAACAATTTGCCCTTTCGGACAAAGACATCGTGCCGCTGGATGTGAGTTTCAGGTCAACCAATAAGATACTCAGAGTCGCCCATACCCTTATTGAAAAGAACTATGGTGAGGACAAAAAGAAAGAATGCCTGCTCCTGCTGAACCACAAAAATATCGAAGGCGAGAACGTCCGGATCATTGAAACAGAGGATGACAGCGAAGAAGCAAGAGCAATAGTAGAGAAGATCGAAGAATATCTGGCAAACGGAATTCCGCCAAAAGAGAACGCACAATTATACAGGACACATGCCCAGGGACGAAAAGTAAGACATGCTCTTGAGAACAGGGGTCTGCCATTCCGGGTCAAAGACGATACCGATTTCCTGAAGCAGCCTGAAATAAAGACCGCCCTTGCTTACCTGTATATTATCAACAATATCTCTCATCCCACAGCCCGCGGCACAGAGGCTTGGTGGAGGATATTCCATTACAATAATGCACTGAGCCAGGAGGATTCCATAAGGATAGGAGAATATCTCAAGAAAAAATGGGTCTCGTTCCAGGAAGCCATTTATCATCATATTAGAGAACTCGGACTTTCCAGGAGCGGTCTTGAAACGATAAACAATGTGAAAAAGCGAATATATTCTCTTTGCGGGAAGAAGAATCTTGATGTATCCGACCTCATCCTTGAGGTATATGACCTGTCAGGTCTCTCACGGCAATTCACCCATACAGACACCAAGCGCAGCAGGGAAGCGCTTTTGAACCTGAGACGGCTTCATGAATTAGCAAGCAATTTTGAGGAGTTCCATGGAAAAGACCTGAGCCTGTTCATTGATTATCTTGAGATACTCGATGAGATGTACGGGAACCCGCCGCCTGCAAGAATAGCTGATCATGATGCCATAAACCTGATGACCATACATGCGGCAAAAGGGCTGGAGTTCAGGGTGGTATTTCTCACGAACCTGGCAAAAGACAAATTCCCTCTGTACCGGGGAGGCGCAGAACCCCTCATCCCGCCTGAGCTGATGGAGCAGTACAGGGATATTTTTGAGGACGGGTCGGTAAAAGATACTGAAAAAGCAGTCAGGGAGCGCAAAAAAGAGATCAAGAAGGAAGAAGAAAGACGGCTTGCCTATGTCGCGCTTACAAGAGCCAGAGAACATCTTTTCCTGACACTGGCAATAAAATACGCAGACGATGAGAGAGAGCCGTCTGAGTTCCTTACGGATATCGGATATGATAACTGGAGAGCCAGAGGGAATATCACAGTCGGAGATATCAGTTATTTCAGGGATACTGATACAAAAGTCAGGGAGATGGTGAAGGAAAGCGCGCTTGAGCGGGAAAAGGCGCTGCGCAAAAGGCTTCTTATCGAGTCGCTTGATTCCGGGGATTTTGCCGAGATAATGAAAAATACGCTGCTGTATCAGGCTTTGAAAGTAGGGGAAACGCCGGATTTTAAGCAGCTTATTGATTCTAACTGGTCAAAAATAGACCCTGCGCAGGATGCCGGGAAGATAATGGGAAGGATAAAAGAGATCAAGAATGAGTTGAAGTTCAATCCTGCAAGCATTACTTTCAGCTATTCTTCAATAAGTACCTACGAGCGCTGTCCCAGGCAGTATGAACTGCAGGAGCTTCTCAGGATGCCCACACGTGATTCTGAAGATTCTACCGGAGCCATGAGGCGCGGGAATTTTGTTCATAAGGTGCTTGAGACTGCGGTGAGTGAGAAAATCACTTCTAAGAAGCGGCTTTATGAGATAAGAGATACAGTGGCTAAAGAGCCTGAATTCAAAGGTGTTGACATTGAAGCTGCAACAGGGGCGCTTGATGTGTTCTGGGAACGCAACAAGGATACGATAGCGAACAATTTGATGGTCGAGCAGCGGTTCACTGTGCAGCTTGGCGGGTTTAATTTCAAGGGGTTCATTGACAGGGTGGATCTTATTCCGGGGACAAAGGATGAGATCGAGATCATAGATTACAAGGCTGGCAAATATGAACCCGGACCTGTTGAGCGGTCAAGGCAGCTTCTGCTTTATGCCAGGGGAATTGAGCATGTTCATCCCGAATATAAAGTGAAAAAACTTACACTGGAACTGCTTGCTCTTCCCAATCCCAGGACATTTGAATTGACCTGTGGGAAATATGAATGCGCCGGGAACTCACGGATGGATGGACTTGATGAAGAGGCTGTTGAGGATATGATCGAGATAGCGAGGAAGATTGCGCGGGATTATGAGAATGGGTTTGAGAGGACGAAGGATGAGAAGGTTTGCGGGGAGTGCGGGTATGGGTTGTATTGTGGGGGATGATTATAAAAACCTAAAATTTAAGGAAGAAATTTAGGGATTAAGGTTGGTTTATCAATTTTGATATTTATGCAAAAGATCATACTGAAAAAGAAAGAATTATTACACGATACTGCTATTGAAAGGATATACAGAAGGAGTTATAAGCTAATATCATGAAAGAAATATTAGATAATAAACGGGTAATAGAATTTATTCAAAATGAGATAGAAGCTTCTAAAGGAACGCATATTTGGAGTGATTATGTAAATGCTTTAAAGTTGATATCTCAAGTAGTTTTCACTAGGAGTTCAGGATTTGTTCTTGAATTAATTCAGAATGCTGAAGACTCTGGAATGGGTCTAAATTATCCCGGCGTATTCAATATAAGAATTAACAAAAGCAGAGTTAAGGTGATGCACAATGGAAGTCCTTTTAGTAGTGATGACGTGAAAGCAATTTGTGGTATCAGATCTTCAAAAAAGCCGGAAAAAGGAACTTTAGGATATCTGGGTATCGGTTTTAAATCTGTTTTTAAAGTCACCGACAGTCCTGAAATATATTCCAATGGTTATCAGTTCAAATTTGACCGAAATTATGCTGATTGGAAAGATCCAAGTAATGTCCCATGGCATGTATTACCTATTTGGGTGAATGAGCCGTCAGAAATCCATGGCGTCAAGTTAGACTTGGAACTATTTAAATATATTATTTAACTTTTTATTAATTACCCTTCATCCCATTCTTATAATTACGCAAAAATCAAGAAGAAAGGGTTATTTAGTTTGTAGTGTATATACACTACATATGACCGAGCATAAAACATTCATCCGTAAAATCAAGCAGGGAGCCACAACCAAATAT
>CABMHZ010000166.1 GCA_902386115.1 uncultured archaeon
CCTGTTGAATCGACAGGGTCATCGAGAATCACATACCTGTTCGTAGCGACCAGTATCCTGTCAGGCTCGCCTGAACCGCCGGAGACCGCAAACGGAGAAAGTGAGGTTGTGGTCGCTGTGAGAATCTTATTCACGGTATCAACCGTAGTATCCAGGGCTTCCCAGTAAGTAAGGTTCCAGTGATATAAAACAAGGCTGTTCTCGGGAACGCCATTGAGTTCAGCATCACTGTAACGCACTTTGACTTCTGCCGATGAATAAGAAATACCCCGGACACCTATTTCCACAAATTTTACGGGCTTGCCCGGAAGAGGAGCAGATACCGGGTTTTTCAAGCCGTAGTCGTCAAGTAATATTTCCCCACCCGTTGCGCCATTTACTTTCATCCTGACCGCCACGTTCCTGGCAGCTATGGCATCCACCTCAAGCATTCCTCCGGGGATAATATCCTGCGCTTCAAAATTGGTTGATCTTCCTGATTTTATCAAGATCATAGAACCGTCATAAGTCCTGATATCGCTCCCCACGTCATTGCTTCCGGTGTCGCGGATCACTATCTGCCCGAGCGGCTTTGTGCTCACCGCAAAAATGGAGAGTGAATCAACCGTTGCAGTAAGGATCCTTTCTTTCGTATCGATTTTTGTTTCTAATCTGCTCCATGATTTCGCGGCGCGGTCATAATAATAGATGGCAAGGGAATTCTCATCGACATCCCTGATTTCGGAAGCGCTGTACTGTATGCTTATTTCAGCCGTCACAAAAGAAAGGTTGTTCTCTGCTACCTGCACGTATTTTAAAGGCGCTCCCGGAGGGGATTCGCCAATTTCTGTTGGCAGTCTTGCTCCATAGTTCTCTATTACTACGCTTGCGTTCGGGGAGTCCACTCCGAGCCGGAATTTCACGGATACGTTTTTAATAGCGAGTGCATTAAAATAAATAATACCGTTAGGTATCTTTTCCCATTTTATGTAATTTACATTTTCCTCATTCCCGCCCGGAATATCCGAACCGCTTATTCCGAGTATCCCGCTTATGGGATTGCCTGAAATGTCGGTGAATGTTATGCTTCCCTGCGACAGTTCCTCAGCCGTGCGCGTCGGCAGCGGCGGGTAATAAAGTAGAACTGCAGCTAACCCTGAAAGGATTATGAACGTCATCATGACATGCCTTATATTTGCATGTCCCGTCTTATCCAGTAAAACGCTCATTTTTCTACCTTTTTAAGCCCTTCGAACATCTATCCGATAATTATGTATAATTTTATTGTTTATTTACTTATAGCCTAAAATAAGTATGCCTAAAATAAGTATAACTATTTAGCATCTCCGATATACTTTTCTATGAATTTACTGACTTTTAGCGGCATCTTTCCTTTCATCTGGTTTGAAAGGTACGAGTCGTTGATAAGAAGCTTTGTGACATCGATCATATAGTTTTTCTTAAAATCGCTCATTTCCTCGATATGCCCGAGCTTATCCATATAGAATTCCCTGAATGCCGCAAGCAGGTGCTTGTTTAGCTCTTCGCGGGTCATTCCGGTCGGTTTAACTATCGGCTCGACGAGGTTATATTTTGAGTAATCGAATACTTCAATGTACGGTGCAAGCTCAGGGTAGATGTCAGAATAAGGCCACGGCGCTATGGCAAGGAAAAAAGCCAGGTCAGGGCTGTAATATTTTGCAAGTTTCACGGCAGCTTCAATGGATTGCCGGGTCTCATCCGGCATTCCGAGGACAAATGATGTTTCTGACACGATGCCCTGGCTGTTTATAAGATCGATAGCTTCCTTTGACTGCTCAACCTTGAGATTCTTATTATACCTGTCAAGTGTGTCCTGGTTTGCCGATTCTGCTCCTACGTATATGTGCAGGATGCCTGCCTGTCTGTATTTATTGATAATATCCTTATCGCGCAGGATATCATCCACTCTTGTCTCCATCAGGAGTTCAAGATCAAGTTTCTTTTCGATCAGCAGGTCAAGTATCTTCTCCCATCTCTCGCGGTCAAATGTCGGGGTCTCGTCAGCTATCATGGCAACATCCACTCCGTACTCGCTGTTCAGGTATTCAAGTTCTGAAACGAAATTCCCGGGGCTTCTCCCTCTCCATTTCTCTCTCCAGAAAAGCCTCTGGGAGCAAAAGGTGCATTTCTGTGTGCAGCCCCTTGAAGAACTAACAACGGCAAGGGTAGAGTTTTTCTTTGTCTTGAATGAATAATCTTTCCATTCTACAAGGTTCCATGCCATAGGCAGGGCATCAAGGTCGCGGATAAGAGGTTTATCTTTCGTGCATGTGCTCTTCCCGTTCCTGGAATACGCAATGCCGGGTATGTCAGGCTTTTTTCCCGCAAAAACCCTGTCAAGAAGTTCAGTTGTTGTAATGTCTCCCTCTCCGCGGATTATGTAATCCACAGATTTTTCTTCTGTTTTCAGGAGCTCTTCCCAGCAAAAAGTAGCATGAATGCCTCCAAGCATCGTAATAATGGAAGGATTTACTTCTTTTGCAATTTTAAGGACGTTCACTGAATCATATATGCTTGATGTATATGCGGCTGTACCCACAGCATCCGGATCATACTTTTTGATGCGGGCTTTGATATCGTCAAATGTATCGAACTTTGACATGGCGTCGTATATGCAAACTTCGTATCCTGCTTCCTGAAGGCTCCCTGCGACATATACCATTCCCAGAGGCATCCATGTTCCTGCTGATTCCAGAACACCGCAGTGATACGGAGGAGTTATTAAAAGGACTTTTTTTGACATAGCAACTTCCTTAGTGGTTAGCGTAAAAATACAGTAATTTTAACAAATCTGCGTTTACATGCGTTTTACATGCGTTCATCTGCGGTTCTTCCTATCCTATCCTTGATAAATCTTTTTCTATTAACCTGCCTAATTTCAAATCCATTTATAAGAATTTGAAGCGTATTCTCTCACTATGTAAAACAGGTTTATATTAATATGCCTTTAATTCTTCCTTTTTTCCTGTAGTAGATGTTGAAGATTATCAGAATTATAAAGGAAGGAATTAATAACTCTAAAAGATATTCAAAATAGTTCGGGAAGATATAAATACTGAGTAGATAATTATTAATTATTACAATTCAACGGAGGTAAAAGATGGCCGGATTGGAAAATTCAATGGATCTTGCGGCAGAAGCAAAAAAAACAAAAAAACCAGCAGTTGACAGAACTGAAAGAGAAAGACAGCGGGCTTTCCTCGAGCAGTTGAGAAGCGGGAAAACTAAAAAAGTAAAAGCATCCAAAGCATCCAGACCACACAAAACAAAAGCCAGGTCCAAAAAAGGAAAGAAAATGACCAGAGCCAAAGAAGATGAGACATATTATTGCGAGGTATGCGGATGTGAGGTCACTTGCATAGCCGGCAGTGAAAGCCCCCTGATATGTTGTGATGAGGAAATGTGCGTTATAGCATAGGGGATGAAAAAAAGCCATGATATTCATGTGCAGTACTTATGTGCCGTTCTCGCTGACACCTGATGAACTCAGGGAAATGGCGGAAAAAAGCGGGATGTTCTGGTGTACCTCATGTAAGAAGACATTCTTGAAAAAAGGCGCAACAAAATGTCCTAATTGCGGATCCGAAAAAATTAAACCAAGAGCGACATAAAGTTACTATAAAAAACGAACCGCAGATAAAAAGCAGAATTGTGGCTACGCATCAGCGTTTAACTGCTTTAATCTGCGGTTAATATTTTGTTTTATTAAGGCATTTGCTTATTATCAATAGTATTACAGGTCAATATGCGGGTTCAGGTCGCATCCTGTGCAGGGAAGGCACATGGTCTTTGCCGCGCTTGCATCCAGCCCGTATTTATCCAGTATCTTTCTTGACATCCTGGCAAGCTTAAGCAGCCTTTCCTTTGTGGGTCGCTCTGCCTCAAGTTCACCGAACCTCAACGGATGCACCCCGACC
>CABMHZ010000167.1 GCA_902386115.1 uncultured archaeon
GTTTATCATGCCGCCTAATATTACTAAAATACATAAGAAGTTTTATTTATGTCAATGTAAATTATATTTTCTAGTTCCGATCCTGAGACTATTATAGGAACAAGTTGCATGGGAGCTTTATCTACAGTTTAAAGACAAGAGTTTTAGTTTTACAGATTGCACAAATCTCGCCTTTATGGAAAGGCATGGTGTTGATACGCTTTTCACGTATGATTCAGAATTCAGGGGGATAGAATGCGTAATTGGCTGATGCTCAAATATTTCGATCAGCTTTTTATTCGGCTTGTTAACCATTTGAAACCTATGGATGATCTATAACATCCCCAATAGATACTCAACCCTATCTATTACAAAATAAATCAATATGAGACCACCTGAAAATGCCAAAAATGCTTGTAAAAACGAAGTTTTTGGGTGAGTTGAAGACAAAGCTGATACAAAATACAAAAGAAAGAATATAGCGAGAAATATGCTAACTGCCAGTATTACAAGCCATTCTATATTTGGATTCAATTTTGTGAGCAAAATGAGAATGGACATGCTGAATGTTGCTACAGGTATATAGAATGCCCCAAATGCTAAAGAGGCATTAATCGAGTCCTGTATTGATCCTCCTAAGTAAGCATCATTTTCCCTTGTGGAACTGCGAGGAAATGCATTATTGATAAGAATCCATGCTTTGGCGAAAATATGAAAGATCATGGCTGCGATAAGAATCATGAAAAAAACAACGATCGGCAGTTGTTCTGGAGTAAAAGAACGAATAAGACTGAGAACATTACCTTTGTCATTCGCCATATCTACCCCGGACGAAATGATTATTGAAATTATTATTCCTTCAGCTAAGAAAAGCCTTAATTTTTTATCTATGACTACCTGTCCTGCATATGGCTTGAGCGTATTGAATGGATTCGTTGCAAAGCTGATGAAGAAGTCCATGTATTCATTAAATAAATCATCTATATCCATGATTCCTTTGCCTTGTTTGTAATTACCAGTAACCAACTTGAATATTGTAGATACTTCTATTTTTATCTTCCCCTCAAATATTTCTATCAGTTTCTTATTCGCCTCCAGTTCTTGTTCCTCTTGATGCACACCGCGATTTCCGTCCGGATGGAGAGGGGCAGGATAACATATCGAATTTTTTGTCACAGAGGCACGGAGGCGCAGAGACTAATTTTTATCTGATTTTATTATAAAAATGCGGCGCCAGCCAGAAACGGCGGGATACATGAAAACCTGTTGAGGGGTGCCGGTAGTCTATCAATGAAGCGTCTGGCGAATCACCTGCTATTAAAACCCATTTTTATCCATCCACAACCTCCACCTTTTTTATCCTCAAAAAATCCTTATCAAAAGTCGCTATTTTCCTTATCTTTCCTCATCTCCATGCAGGCAAGATTGGAGGCATCCACAAAGCTAAAGCCGGTATTTTCCTGATTCGTGAAAATATCCCACGACCTTTCAAATACGTCACTCGCTTTCATTATTTCAATCTCCTTAGCCTCAAACAGGACATCCCCGACTTCTCTTGCAGCCTTCATACTCTTACGGAGCGCCAGTACTGTTGTGACTTCCGAGAATACGAATTCAGATATTACCCCGATCCCGTATTCTCCTGCATTGAGTTTCTGGAAAATATCCACAGCCTTTTTGTGATTTACATCATCCGCATTCTTATATGCGATGATCACGCTGGAATCCAGGAATATCAAGACATCTCCTATTTATAGATCACTTCATCGATCTCTTCGCTCAGGTTTCGATACTGGTAGCCAAAATGCTCTGGTTCGATCTCAATGATGCTTCTCTTCTTTTTCTTCTCAAGTCCAAGCCATTCGCTGATCGCATTTGTGACAGCTTCTCCGATGGAGATGCCCTCCTGCGCAGCCTTTGTTTTTAATTTTTTATAAACGAAAGGGTCGATATTCCTGATAGTGGTGTCCATATGTAACACATGTGTTACTGGAGGATATAAAATTAATCCGAATTTTAACGCGGCAAAGTAGGGCTGTATTTTATTACATCGCATGAATTAAATTCCGGCGCCGTGACGGTTCGAGGGGTGACGGGCTGGTCTGAAAGCCAGACGCGGGCGTGCCAATTGTATATAGATTGGGTAGAGTGCGCCTGCTTGTCTGCGTAAGAGTCAGCCGTCAGGCGACAGAACATGGATTATGCCCTTGCTCTTTCCATTCTTTTTGCCCTGCGAACCACATCTTCAAGCTTCATTTTTTTAGTAATGTCTCTGAGTTTCGCCGTTGCGTCTCCTACTCTGGGAGTTATCGTCTGGAGATATATGAGGTACTCTTCTGCGCTGAGTTCTTTTTTTAGTATGTTGAATACTTTTTCCATTATTCTTGGGGTTTCTGCAGCGACTGCTTCGGGCATGTTATACCTCACGTGGATTTTTGACAGTTATCTTATATCTTGATATGCAATTAGTCTTATTTAAAATAATATCATCAGTTGTTATAAACAGTTCGGCTTCGTTTTCTATCGCGACCGCTATATGTAAAGCATCCATCGCGTCGATGGCGCATGTTTTCATGATTTCGGCTGATAATTTTTCGGCATTGTCCGTTACAACAGAAAACCTGTTCGCGACATGCCTTACCAGCGACAGAACCGTCTCCTCTTTTATTTTTGGTGTAATCATGGATATTTCAGCAAGCAGGGTGCTGGAACCTATTATTTCGAGTTCCCCGGCATCAACTTTTCTCAAAATCTGGGCTACAGCTTCTGATTCCTGGAGAATCCTGGGATTTGTTGGGTCATCGAACGGTCTGCACCATGTACATGTATCTAAATAAACGCGCCTAATATCTTCACCACGAGTCTTTTCTCTGTTTTTCGACTAAATAAATCATTTTATTTCAACCAGATAAGTTAGGATTTCCAATAAACATAATTTTATTTAATATTAATAATTATAATTAAGCACGGACTGAAGCGGCGGACTGCCCCTGAAATCCTGCCGCACGTTCCAATATATGTGATTTATAAATCCAAAAATTGTAACTATTATCCTTCACATAAAATCCGCCAGCCCCTTCTGCTTCACCTTATCGCTCTCAAAAAGCGACTTCATCTCAAGCTCCAATAACTCAAGCCTCTGCTTCGTATAATGCCTCACATTATACTCATCCGCTATCCTCAAGCTCGTCTCAAGATACTTCTTCACCGACCCCTCATGCACCGTAAGCACGATATTCCCCCCGCACTTAGGGCACGTACCGCGCAGGGGCGGGCGCCTGTACTTGGCATTGCATTTCGTGCACCTCACCTTCTGCTTCGAGAATGAGCGCAAATTTCCTATCAGGTCAGGAAGGAAATGCGATTCTATCACCCGCTCAGCCACGTCCTGCGGGTCAACAGCCTTGATCCTTCGCGCCAGCGCCAGTTGCGCATCCATCTTTTCTATCATCGTCCCCAGCGTTTTGTACGCACTATTCCTCGGACCTGCCGCGATATCTGTCGTGTCGTGTGTGAAGCCCATGCCCTCGTACTGCGCAGGCGTCCCCAGCCTCCCGCTCACCGTATCCATGATCTTCACAATATCCTTCGGATGCGTGTACGTAAGTGTAGCCTCATAGAACGGAAGCGGATACTGGAAGAGCACATCGATATTGTGCGCCTCCTTGTCCACTTCATTCGGGTCGATGCGCGAGGTCAAAACAAGCGGCGCATCCATCTGCCCGCCGCGCTTGTCGGGTAGGTAGGAGCGCGAGAAGTTCAGGAGCCCGTCCATAAGAAGCATCACGCA
>CABMHZ010000168.1 GCA_902386115.1 uncultured archaeon
ACGCTTGATACGTGATAATGCGATGCTTTTATATTAACAACAGGTATTAATTATCATAATGACTGATGAAGCAACAACGGAAAATAAGAAAGATGAAATGCTGGAAAAGCTTGAACGCATACTTGAGACAACGCCTGAAAATTCCAAGCAGCCAATACGGAACCTGATCAATAAAAGGAAGGTTGAACTCGGGCTTATGAAGTCCGAACTGCTGGTGGCAGGCTATAAGTTGAAAAAATCCGCCAGGAAAGCTGTCCCAAGAAAACCATCAAAAGCAACTATGAAGTCATTGACTCAAATTGCAAAAGGAGTGGGAAGGGTTTCGGAAAAGAAAGATGAAGTCAGCGTTGACATTGACGTTAAGGATGAACCTCTTAAGAAGGAACGAAAGATAACCGAAGAGAATGATTCTTATAAGTATTGAAATATATAAAATACATTAATGATTTGTTAAATTCCGTTACGGTATAAATTGAAACAATCGCGTAACGGAAATAAATTGTGTAAATACCGTGACGGAAATAAACCATAATAATTCCGTTACGGAACATATTGAAATAATCTCTTAACTTGGCTTTAGCTCTGACAGATCAATCTCATGCAAAGGAAACAGCTATGGTAAACCATAATTATCCAGCAATCGAATTCCCGCTTTGTGGAGAGTGGGTTTGTCTCAAACCTCCCGGTCATCACCCGCACGCTTACGATTTTATGGGAGTTATCGGGACCCGCAAAAACTACTTTTCTGGAAATTATTGGCGATATATTTTTGGTCGTGTTCCCGTTGATAACTTCTATGGTTGGTCCAAACCAATCTTTGCACCATTTGATGGAGTGGTGGTGCAGATGAGCGATGGTTGGCCTGACAGAAAGAATATAAGCCTTTTTGATACTCTTTTTATTTGGTTCAATGCTACATTTCTTTTTCGTCCTAAAGTGGTTGGATCCAAAATTGATATTCGCCCTAATGTTGGTAATTATGTGATGATTCAACCTGAATCAGGTGTAGTCGCCTTCATGGCACATATGCGTTGTGGTTCAATAAAAATCACGACCGGGCAGCAGGTTATTGCCGGGCAGATGATTGGTGAAGTCGGAAATTCAGGCAATACCACAGCTCACATCTTCACTTTAATTTGTTTGATCAAGTAAATGATTTATTACATTCAAATGTAATTCCATTTGTTTTTTGTCGCTACGAGCGATGGAATGGCAATTCATGGGTAGAAGTGCAGAATGGATACTCCGGAAAAAAACGAAAGAATCAGATTTATGAAAATCGGGCAAAATTGTTAAAGGGCAAAGAACCTCAATCAAATTACAATACCGTTACGCAATGTTCTAAATAAAATCCCGTAACGGATAATTTATTTAGGCTATACAAAAAATAGTAATATTTGTTTTAAATTATAAGCATATATTTATAGATGGTTTGTTAGAGGTCGTAGTAGTACCTCTACGGTTAAAAAATAGGCTGACCCATATACACGTGTCAGGATATTTCTAAAACTGTGTTTGAGGCATTTCAAAAGATGTCTAAAATCGGCAAAAAACCAAAAATCTTAGATAAAATTCAAAAAACTGCGTATAAGATAGATTAGACGCAGTTTTTATATAACTAAAAATGCAATTATCATATGTTCAAAAGGTGGAAAATGAAAACCGACACAACTTCATCATTGAAGAAACTGGAGACCGAACTGAAGCTGAGGGGATTTTCAAAACAGACCTCAAAAATGTACCTGTTCTACAACAGGAAGTTCCTTGAGTTTATAAAAAAATCCCCGGATGATGTTGAGGAAGACGATATCAGGGAATTCCTGGCATACAATATGTCAGATAATTCGCTCTCGAACGCATCTATCGCGCTGATCAAAGCTTCATTAAAATTTTTATATATGGACATGCTCGGAAAGAATCTGGCTCTTGTAAGAACACCAAAAGCCTCAAAGAAGCTGCCGATAGTCCTGACCCGCAATGAAATAAAGCAACTTCTGGATAACACGGAAAACAAAAAGCACAGGCTTCTTATAGAACTGCTTTACTCCTCAGGGTTGCGGCTTTCGGAGTGTATCAATCTGAAATACAGTGACCTTGACCTGAACGATGGCACAGGTTGGGTGCGTCTCGGAAAAGGCAGCAAGGACAGGATTTTTATTATATCAGATATGTTCAGGAAAGACCTTTTGGAATATAAGGAAGGAACCGGGGCTGACGGAAAGGGATACATTTTCAACGTGAATGGCAGGAAGATGTCCCCTCGCGGCATCCAGCATGCGATAAAGACAGCGGCAGAGCGCGCCGGGCTTGAGAAGGACGTGCATGTACACACACTGCGGCACTCTTTCGCGACGCACCTGCTTGAGAACGGGGTTGACATCAGGAAGATCCAGAAGCTTCTCGGACACTCGAATTTGCAGACCACGCAGATATATACCCAGGTGTCGAGCGAGGAGATAAAGAAGATAAAGAGCCCTCTGGATACGCTGTGATTTATTGCGTTACGGGATTTAATCAAACAAATACCGTTACGGAAAAATTCTGAATTAATACCGTAACGGATTTTTCATTAAATAAATTGCGTAACGGGTTTAAATATAGTATTATGCGTAACGGGATTTAAGACTTGTTTTTGCTAAATCTGTTCCGATTGAAATTAAAGAGGAGTATAGTGGGCAGAGGGGATTATGGTGGTGGTATGGAAAAAAAGACTTTTCCCTGCCCACTATAATTCGTCTATATACGAACTATTATACTTAAAGTTTACGGTCGATGTAAAACGTGTTTTCCTACTTTCCCGTTATTTAACCCACTTTTTGCGATTTTTCCGCCTTTATTATGAACTCATCCGCGAAAATATTCTTCCATAGCACAGCCATATTGTACCACAGGAAATTCAACCTCTCCTTGCAGAAATAAATGCTCGGCGTGACATCAAGCCAGACGATGCTGTATCCGGCATCAGCAGCAAGTTTTTTTGCCGAATTCAGGTTATAAAAATGCAGGTGCGTCCTGTCAAACACACCACTTTCCGAATATTCAAACTTCCCTGAAAATATCGCCAGCCTGGAATGCCAGTTAACGATATTGGGCACTGAATATATCAGAAAACCATCGTCTGAGAGATATTTCCTGAGATCTTTTAATACTTTTTCAGGCTCTACCATATGTTCCAGCACGTTGCCCATGATGACAAAATCGAAAAATCCTTCGCTGTAAGGAAGTGCTGTTCTTTCAATATCGATATTGTGTATCTCAACGCATTTACCCCTTGCTATGCATGCCATCGCAACATCCTTCTCCACACAGTAAACCCTGCATTTCTTCTTCATCGACAGCATATTGGCAAGCCTGCCGTCCGCGCATCCGATTTCAAGCACAATCGCCCCTTCGGGTATCTGTTCATATATCTTGCAGCGGGAGGTGCATGTATCTACGTACATAGCCTAATCCAGTTTTACAGACTTGAAATGCGGTCCTTTCCAGTATACCATTTTTTCGATCTTTATCTGGACTATGACGTCATTCTCCCCAAGAGGTCTGTTCTCTATAACAGCCTGGTACTTTCCCTTGAACTCCAGATAAATGTCAGTATAAAGCTGAAGCGTCTCTTCAGGAAGGAAATAGACCGGACCCTTCTCCGTGATCTCAGCTGTTCCCTGCGCCATTACCCCCTCATTATTGAAAGGGTTCTTTTTATCCCTGATATCAACTGTAATACTTAACTTCGGGTTCTCGTTTATGTTCTTGACCTTTTTTGACCTGTCGTTGGTTATAAAAAATATCTTCTGCGAAGGCTCATCGTACACAAAGAAAACAGGCGTAATATGCGGCTGGTCGTTCCTGTCACTTGTGCAGACATACCCGAAGTAGTTCCCGTACAGGATATTGCGCATCTCATCTGGTATATTCATGTTCACACCGGCACACTTATCTGTTTTGCTCCTCTCCAGTAAATTATCCTGGCGGGTTTTATTTCTATTAGTATCCTCGCGATTATCGGGGTCAACTGCCATGCTTTTGGCAGTTCTGATGTGGCGTATTTTCTTGTATATTCCGGATATTTCTTAATAAACAGGGAACGTGCGCCAAGCATCTGCATAAAACGAAACGGGAGATCGGTAAGCCCATATATTTTTACTTCACCTGTAAAAAGGACTGCCTTATTCTCATATATGTTATTCATGTCCCGGGTATCTATCAGGAAAGCTACTTTTTTATTTTTTCTTAATATTTTGAACTTCTTTGATTCTTTTGAAGTATTAAAAAATATCCGCTGCCCATCGAAAATATAGACAACCGGCGTAACGTGTGTGGCTCCATGGAAAGCGTTTCCAATATATGCAAAACTGGACTCCATAACAAGGTTGTATATGTCAGGGGGCAGCCAGGGTACTTTTGAAACGATATATGCTGAAGCGAACGATGTCATGATTAAAAAAATAAAAAAAAACAGAATTATAGCGACAAGGAAACTGTCCTGCTGGATTATGGGTATCAGAAGAAGTGATATCATTCCGAAAAAGACGTTGTTCATATCAAGTTTGCGCAGGTAGTTCAGTTCAGTATATGGTGTATGCTCAAGTTCACTTCTTTTTTCTGCAAGTTTTCTCAGGTTGATAGACCTCCAGAGCGCAAGTATGGATGTCCATATCCCCAGACCCATCCTGTAACAGATGTCCCAGATAAGGAGACTTACGAATAGAAGGAGAATTACATGGGGTTTTTCTCCGATCCAGTATTCCAGTAAATTCGAACCAAAATTGAAAATATACAACATGAACGATATGAAAATAACAAGTCCAGGCACTGCTTCGTAGTGGTTCCTGTGAAAGAGAATCTCCCTGTAACGCTCAAGCAGTTCATTTTCATCTTTGCTAAGCGGCGCCCTGAATTTTCGCAGTGTAGGAGCCAGCTGGAGTATCAGCAGGCTCCAGGATACAGCTACAAGGATACCGAGTGAGCCATAAATGAGGGAAACAGGTTTCAGCCCAAAAATAAAACCCAGTGCCAGACCGATGACAAGAAGCAGCAGTAGTTGCAGCAGGATGCTATACTGGTACGGAAGGAAGGAAAACGGAGGGATGCTCCCGACGATTATTTCATATATCCATTTCATCTCCTTTTTTTCATCGATGCGCATGGAGAGTTTTATGTATGGCATTGATAATAAACAATATCATACAATAGCTGGTAGTGGCAAGATCCGGCGCCAGCATCTCCCATATCAAAGAGTAGCGCATCTTGCCCGAGACCAATATCGTCAAATAATAATCAAAATGGTAATGATGAATCATTAAGATTAAATCGAAAAATTTAAGCCTATGATATAGGAAGTTGTTTTCCGTGCAAAACAGTTTTAGTATTGAATAACCGTGACAGAGTTTACATTGCTTTCCCGGCAGTGACAGACATCAAATGTTAGGAGGCGGTTCTATACACAAAGAAGAATTGATTCAGCTTCACACCCTGATGGTACAGATGAAGAAGTTTTTCGAGGAAAATGGTGTTGGTGAATTTTCCCATTATCACGATCTTCAGATAAGCCCCATACATGTGCATCGCAGCAAAGCTGAACATAAACATGCCATATTTATACTTGGCAAAGAGATCGCGTCCATAATGGCACACGACGAGTTCTCAGGTCCAGGAAGAACATCAGTAAGAATGAATGAACTGGCATTTCGCACCATGGCTGAAATGGCAAAATAAAAAACGTATTCTTTTTTTTTCCGGCTATTCCTGTCGAAACATTTCGAAGAATATATCAGGTAATACATTATAAAACGATTTGCTTGTTGGACCCGTGGTTGAATTATGGGTTCATCAGCATGAGGGATAATAATGGAACTTAACGGAGTAGAGATAGAAGATACATTTGCGGAAGCATTTCCGATAAAGATAGCAAGAATACTGATCACAGGCGCAACAAAAAGGTGGGCTCTTGTCGCAGCCCAGGAAGCAACAGGGTTCGGGACATCAGTTATAATGTGCCCTGCTGAAGCCGGTGTGGAAAAAGTGGTCACAGGGGAAGAAACTCCTGACGGAAGACCGGGCGCGTATATCCAGATATGCACCTTCGGCTACAAGTCACTTGAAGAGCAGTTGTTAAAACGCATGGGGCAGTGCGTCCTTACAGCGCCGACAGCAGCGATGTGGAACGGTCTCCCGAAGGCTGAGAAACAGTTCGATACAGGGTTCAAGCTC
>CABMHZ010000169.1 GCA_902386115.1 uncultured archaeon
AAATGTGGAGGTCGGAGAAGAAGTCCTGCTGAAATTATCCGTAGTAAATCTTATCACAAAACCTAACATGACCGTTCAGGTTATCATAAAACCACCTTCAGGGATGTCTGTCACTTCAACGGAATTCAGCCAGAGCGGAGGAGGTCAGTTCACTTCGAAATACACACTCGAGCCCGGCGCGAACAGGGATATTGAAGTCAGTTTAAAACCTAATGAGGCAGGCAAATTTAACGTTGAAGGATGGGTGGTATATTATTTCGGGGATAACATAACGACCAAGAAAGAAGTTATCCTGAATGAGCCCATAACCGTAAGTCTGCCGGGAGCGGTCACATCGGCGCAAAAACCACATGATGGAGGAGGAGAATCAGACAGTACGTCCACGATCATAGGGCTTTTTGCAATAATTGCGATGATCTTTACCGCGTATGTAATATTTAATAAGATATCTAAAGCAGTTAAGAATACAGCAGGGAAAAGAAAAACCCCGGATGCTGTGGTTCAAACGGCATATGTTGACAGGTCGGATACACCGCATATTGAGGAAATGGCTGTGGAAGAGCCGGAAAGGATAGAACCTGTCAGGATCGTACCCGAGATAAAGAATGAATCGGCATTTGAAGCAGAAAAAAGAAAACAGCATGCCATATTGCCGCCGTATGATATTGATCCTGACACAAGAAATTACCTGGGATTTGGAACAAATACCGCGATTTCAATGCTTGACGCTGAGATCGAAAAAGCACAGGGGGATGCGCGGCAAATACAGGGTGAAATTAAGAAAGATGAAGATGTCCTTGGAAAGCTCAGTAAAAGGCTTGTTAATAAAGAGATATCGGAACAGACATACAATGATCTGAAAAATAAGTACATGAAAAAGATCTCAGATATGAAAACCAAAATAGTGAATCTTGAAGGCGAGTCAGCAAAATTGAAAAAGATCCGATCATTTATCCAGGAAAAAGGAAAATATTATACATGAGCATAAAACAATACGTTATCCTGATCGTTTTATTCATTTTCCTTGTCAATACAGCCGGGGCACAAGCCAGCTATGTATCTGTAACCTTGACACCCGGTGAGGAATCGAGCCGGACCCTGAGTTTCACGGGTGCATATAAACGCCTGTTTGCCACTGCAGATGCTTCTGGCACCGCGGCATCATGGGTCACTCCTCGACGTATTGATTTCGGCGCTATCGACCCCGCAGAAACTATTAAACAGGATTATTATATAACCGTTCCTGCGAGCCAGACACCCGGGTATTACGAACTCGTCTGGAAATATAGCTGCAAATATACAGATGGATCGACCTGTACGGTCGCAAGCGATACGGTGCTTAAGATCACCGTGGAAGCACAGCCTGCGCAGACATCTGCAGGAGGCAATGAAAAAGCTCTCACGATCGCTCAGGGGGAGGAATTAACGGATTACCTGACTTTTTCAGCAAGGAGCGATGAATATGGATTATCTGCATGGGCTTATCCTTCCGGGACCGCGGCGTCATGGGTTACGCCGCAATATCTTGACTTTGGCGTAATCCAGCCGGGCGACAGTGTTAACAAATATTATACAATCACGGTTACACAGGATCAAAGACCGGGATATTACGAGCTTGACTGGACATGGGGCTGTGGATATACATCGGGAGCATCCTGCAAGCCCCTTAAGGATGTCACAGTTGTTCAAATCACGGTAGATGCTAATAGCAGACTGGCTTATGTACCGACCTATACGTCATATTATAATCCGGCAACATCAGGTTCGAATGATGCCGTAATGATGGGCGTGATCGTTTTTATCGTAATATTTTTAGTATTATTAATTATCTGGATATATATTATAATCTGGGTTGCCAGGGATGCCAATAAACGGGGAAAAAGCGGAGCCTTCTGGGGGCTTTTGACTTTCTTCCTCGGTTTATTAGGATTGATAATTTACCTTATGGCAAGACCGGGTGGAAATATCGTACCATGCAATTTCTGCAAAAAAGAGAAATTAGAGACATTGCCGCAATGTCCTCACTGTAAGAACCTGACAACACCAGCTTACAGACCTGCACCTGCACCAACTGTACCTCCGCGTCCATCCGTTGTCCAAAAACATGAAGCGGCTGTTGATACGAGCAAGCAGCAGGAAAAGCTCAATAAGATCAATGCGCTTCTTGAAAAACTTGACGAAAAGCTTGCGCAGGGTGAGATCACGGAAGCCAGATACACGGAACTTCGTGAACAATACACGGATGAGGCTGATAAACTGAAGAACCAGATAACCGAGAAGGAGCTTATGAAAGAGGTAGGGCTCTAACCGGATGAAAAACATTATGCAATGAGGTCAGGATCATCATGCCAACACAAAAAGAATTAGCAGACATAAAGTCGCACAAAGAAAAACTCAATAAGATCTCCGAGCTTCTTGATAAACTGGATGAGAGACTTGCATGCGGTGAAATAACCGAGGCACGATATAAGGAAATATCAGACCGGTATAAAGCTGAAGCCGGAAAACTGAAGGATCACGTTACAGAGCAGGAACTCATGAATGAGGTGGGGCTGGAAGAGTCTGAAGTAAAAGAAAAAGTAGTGGCGGAGACACATGAAGAAGTCCCTGAAAAGCCGGTTTTTGCGCCGCGCAACATGAAATACTGTTCAAATTGCGGAGCTTCGATAGATGAAATGGCAGAGATATGTCCCCAATGCGGCGTGCGGGTCATGGTCCCGCAGGTGTACAGGCAGGCAAAAAGCGGCGGACTTGCCGCCGTACTGAGCGCTATCATCCCGGGTCTTGGACAGTTATATTGCGGCAGGGGTATGAGAGCCGCAGGGTTTTTCGTATTGAATTTGTTCGTGCTATTGCTATTTTCAGGTGCATCTTCGGAAAGCCCGAATTCTGGCGGGACAGACTTTTTATTTTTATTGGTGATAATAGTCTGGATTTGGAACATTCTTGATGCGAGGAAAGTTGCAAGGAATCCACAGTAAGCTTTTACATTATTACTCGGATATATAGCTCAAATGCCAAAAGGAAAACTCATCACTCTTGAAGGTATCGACGGGACTGGAAAATCAAGTATAGCAAATATTCTTAAGAACAGGTTACCCGAGGTCGTTTTTACTCGTGAACCCACTCAAAGCTGGATTGGAAAGGCTGTAATGAAATCAATCGAGTCAGAAGCTGATCCCCTTGCGGAATTGTTTTTATTCGTGGCTGACCATGCGGAACATATCGCTAAAGTGATCAGACCAGCACTGGATAATGGGAAAATAGTGATATCCGACAGGTATTCTGACTCCAGGTACGCCTACCAGGGCGTGACGCTTTCTGATAATTTCGAAGATGCGGTTGCCTGGGTTCAGGGAATACACGGGGGCTGGACGATAGTGCCCGACCTTACAATACTGCTTACCATTGACCCTGAGATCGCAGTCCTGCGCTGCGGCGTGCGCGGGGATAAAACCAAGTTCGAGAAGCTTGAGTTCCTGAAAAAAGTGCAGGATAATTTCTTGAGGCTTGCAGGAGAAGAGCCGGACAGGTTCGTCATTATTGATGCAGGTGAGGAACTTGAAAAGGTACGGTGCGAGGTCGAGATGAGGATAAAGGAATTCCTAAAACGATAACTATTTACAACCTCATTGCTTAAAATGCACTAAAAACAAGAGGGTGAGAATATTAACCTTAAGGAATTCCTTTTACAGAGCCGCACAGACCCGGAACTTTCGGAGCTTATACAATTCC
>CABMHZ010000170.1 GCA_902386115.1 uncultured archaeon
AGTGCCTAACGGTATCGACGGAAAGATCATATCCGGCATAAAGCCTTCGATACATAAATGCGATGTTATATTTGTAGGGCGGCTTATCAAAGAAAAGAACGCAGACGTATTGATAAAAGCGATAGGTAATGCAAGAAAAACATTGCCTGAGATAAAGTGCCATATTATCGGGGATGGACCCGAAAGAGAAAAACTTACAAGCCTTGTTTCCGAATGCGGACTTACGAACAACGTAAGATTCTTTGGATTTATGGATCATATGGAGGTAATAGCCCTCATCAAGTCTTCCAAAGCACTTGTTTTGCCATCAGAAAGAGAGGGTTTCGGAATGGTAGTAATTGAGGCTTATGCATGCGGGGTTCCCGTTGTAACGGTCAGGAGCCCGCGAAATGCAGCCAGTGAACTGGTAAATGAAAAAACCGGTTTTGTTGTGAACCTTGATGACAGGGAGCTTGGAGAAACAATATGCATTTTGATGAAAGATGCTGAACTTCGAAAAAAAATGTCCTCGGCTGCCCTGGAAACTTCGAAAGCTTATGATTGGGATAAGATTTCCGGGCAGTTGATTTCCGTATATGGTAAGCTTCATCCGGAGCTTGCTGGTATTCAGGTTAATGGAGTATAAAATGAAAGATAGGATCCTGAACTTCGGATACAGGATACTGAACTCCAGGTACTTTTCAATGTTGTTTGGCTCATACAGGATAGTCTGGGAACTGGCAGGAATAACAAGAAAGACTGCCGAGGATGCCATTCTGAGAAAAGGCGGGAATGAAGATGCATTCTACTTATCCGGAAAAAACCAGGCTGAGGTATTTAAAGATCTTATAACTAAAGATTCGGTCGTTCTTGATCTGGGCTGCGGAATAGGTCGTGTAGAGATGTATCTTGCTGAATATTGCAGGGAGATACATGGTGTGGATATCTCCTGGTCGATATTGAGGCTGGCAAAGGATAACCTTAAAGATCATAAAAATGTTTTCTTCCACAGGAATAATGGCAAAGATCTGCGTATTTTCCCTGACAATAAATTCGATTTCATATTTTCACTTCTCGTCCTTCAGCATCTGGAAAAAGAAGATGCGTATATTTATCTTGAAGAGATATGCCGCGTCCTTGAACCCGAGGGAAAAGTGTTTCTGCACTTTCATAACCTGTTATCTGATGAAGTGTTCGGATGGTTCAGGGATTATGCAAGAAATAAAAGCAGGCATATAGCACGAGCCCGGGGATATACTGCGCCTGAAGTCGAAAAAATGATGATATCCGCAGGATTTGATGATCTGGAAATAATTGTAGATGGCAACTCTATTTTCGTTACAGGGTCGAAACCGGATAAGGTATCAGATAATCAGGATAAGATATAAGACAACCGGATAAGATATCAGGTAATCAGAATAGGATAGGATATGAGATAATTAATATGAAAATAGCGATATTCCATGATTACATCGGCGCAATAGGCGGGGCTGATAAGCTTGTCCTGACCCTGGCGAAAGAGTTGAATGCTGATGTGATTACCACGGATCTGGATATGAACACTGTAAAGATGATGGGTTTTGACAGCGTGAACATAATCAGCCTGGGCAGGACTGTCAAAATTGCTCCATTCAAGCAGATATCTGCGTCTCTCATGTTTGCTATGTGCGACTTTTCGAAAAATTATGACTTTTTCATATTTTCTAATAACTGGGCACATTTTGCAGCCAGGAAACATAAGCCGAACTTATTATATTGCCAGTCCACACCGGTGAGAGTTTTTTATGACCTGTATGATGTTTATTTGAAACAGCAGTCCTTTTTTTCTTCCCTTTTGTTCAGGATATGGGCTGCGCCGCACAGGAAAATATACGAGCACTATATGGATGACGTCTGCGTGATAATTGCCAATTCAGTCAGCATACAAAAAAGGGTACAAAAATATCTTAAGAGGACCTCAAATGTGGTTTATCCGCCCGTGGATATATCCAGGTTCAGGTTTGAAGAATATGGTGATTTCTGGTTATCTGTGAACAGGTTATATCCCGAAAAGCGGGTTGATTTGCAGATCGAAGCTTTCAGGCGGCTGCCCGGTGAAAAACTGGTGATCGTGGGAGGATATGCAGAGGCTGACCGTTCTTCGACCTGTGCGAACGATTTGATAAAAAAACTCCCTGAAAACGTAAAATTGATAGGTCAGGTGCCCGAAGAAGAACTGATCCTGCTATATGCACGATGTAAAGCATTCATAATCACTTCCATAGAGGAACCTTTTGGCATGGCAGCGGTTGAAGCTATGGCTTCAGGAAAGCCGGTCGTCGGGGTGAGAGAAGGGGGATGCATGGAAACCATCGTCAATGGTTCAACCGGTCTGCTCGTTGAACCTGAAGTCCCGGATATCATAAATGCAATAAATATAATATCAAAGGAACCTGCCAGGTATAAGGAAAAATGTTTGGAACAGGCAAGGAAATTCAGTGTGGATATTTTTCTTGATAATATGAAAAAAGAGATCAATGAAGCAATGTTGAAAACTGCAAAACATGAATAGATTGAATCCTCTTGTTTCGGTAATAATAGTAAATCATAATGGTAAAGTATTTTTAAAAAACTGCCTTTCTTCTTTATCTGCACAGTCATATCCGGCATTTGAGATCATTTTTGTGGATAACGGTTCATCTGACGGTTCAACAGATTACGTAAGAACTGAATTTCCATCAGCCAGGATAATCGAAAGCAAGAAAAACCTGGGATTTGCGAAGGGAAATAATCTGGGGATAAAAGCAGCTAAGGGAGAACTGATAGCGACATTAAATAATGATACGAAAGTTTCGTCACGCTGGCTTGAAGAGCTTGTCAGGATAATGAATTCAAATGGATCGGTGGGGATGTGCGCATCAAAAATGATGTTCCTGGAAAAACCGGGTATGATACAATCAACAGGTCTATGCATTTCAAGGAGCGGCGTTTCCTGGGACAGGGGGATATATGAAACTGATAATGGTCAATATGAATCCGTTGAAGAGAGATTCGGTCCCTGCGCCGGCGCGGGGCTATTCAGGAAAAAGATGCTTGATGAGATCGGGCTCTTTGATGAGGATTTTTATGCGTATCTTGAGGATACGGACATGGCATTTAGAGCAAAGCTCGCAGGCTGGAAATGCATGTATGTCCCGAAAGCCGTGGTTTATCATTACCATGGGGGAACCGGAGGATTTGAGACTGATTATGCAATATATTATGCCAACAGGAACGTTTTGTGGAACCCTATCAAGAATTTCCCCTTACTGATGTTGATATCGTCCCTGCCATGGATAATTGGCAGAAATATCGCCGTTGTGCCGTATTATATTATAAAAGGTCATGGAACAGCGATCCTGCGGGCAAAAATAGATGCGATAAGAGGCATTCCGAGGATACTGGCAGAAAGGTCGCACGGGAGGGGGCATGTGAGGGATATCATGAGATTCGTTCAGACCTGGGCTCCTATGCGTCCCCACCCGGGCAAAGAAGGGAAAGTTAAAAAATACATTAATGCAAAATAGATTTTGTAATATGACTTAATTTTAGGTTATTGAGATGGACAAATCAGAGCATAAAGATTTTTATTTATAAATTATTATATAAAATTCCACGTTAGGATAATTCCTAATCTCCATTAGATATCTTAAAGTTAAAGCCTGTATTAGAAACAGAAATGGGAGCTAAAGGTGAAATGAAATTATATTGAATATTGTACTTCCATTCGATCATCATCGACTTTTATTTCGCCATTCTCATTTTCATATGATTTTATCTTTTCATCGAGTGTTATTAATAATTTTTTAGCAGCCACTCTCGTTAAAATTACTAAACCATCAGAGTGATAAGCCCATACGTCGTCAATTTTAAATTTTTCATTAAATAATTCTAACCGGAAATCAACATCAGTAGAAGTAATTATGACGTTAGTTGCATATATTTTACTAAATAATGAGGATCTAAATACAGAAATTCGCTTCATTTCTATTTTTTCTTCCTTAAAGTTTTCATCTACTTTTGCTCCGGTTTCCTCCTCTGTATTCTTACCTATCTCATTTTTCATAATATTTCTCTTATGCGGATGCGAAGCTTACTGCTTGAATTTTCTTAGCTCGTACCATTATAGAGGTCTCCTCGTTCATCAATAGCATATAATCGGGTGCACTCTCTATACAAAATCGATTAGGCTCTTCAGAAGGAAGGCCTATCCTTCTCCAGATCTCATCTCTGGCTTCCTCATCCTCAAGTGGATTTTCAGCTTGTTTAAAGCTGTGCTCCAATGAGGCAGCAATTAACATTTTAATTATCTTGTTTTCTGCCAACTGATAGGTTTTCAATTGCCCCAGTTCTTCTTTTATTACCAAGATATTGTTATGGATCAATTCTGGGATTTTTTTGTTAACTGTGGTTCTCGATAGCCCAGTTAACTCGCTGATTTCTGTTTGATTGTAGGAATTGTCCATATTCTCAGCCAGAAAGTCAAAAATTTTGATCTCAGAGGTATCGCCGAGAAAGTCTTCTAATGCCATATTATATATTCTCCTAATTCAATTATATCAAAGACTACATTTTAAGCTATAGAGATAAGCATATTAATTTAGTTTATCCCTGTATAAACCAAATAGACACTGATTGTATTTAATACTATTGTACATCATGTTCAATGAACTGTACAACATATTTATTTATAAGTTGGAATGTATAAAGCCCTAATGACGTGTGGTTTTTCAAAATATGAATTATATATTATATGGAAATTATGTCATAGGAATACATGGTGCAAAAAGCATGTGGATAGAAGAGATTTGGTTAAGGGGAGACCAAAACATGAAATTGACTTATACGATGATGCGATCAGAAGTTTAGTAAGAGGCATGTTCATTACAGAATATCGCTCTCAGGGGCGATCTGATATTTGTATTCCAAAACAGAATAGAAACAAAGCACTTGTCGCCTTAAAATCCCATCAGGACGAGTACGAATTTATCAAGAACCTTGAATATATCACGTAAAGTTAAAGTAACCCTAATGTATTAATTAGGGTTTAGGCGTTAAAGAAGATTCTTAAAAAGACTCAAGTTGTTATAAAATATCATATTAGATAGGAAGAGCAGGATATATGAAAAATATTGAAGGTGTGGTTATAAAGAACCTGAAAGTAATCCCCGATGAACGCGGCTGGCTCATGGAGATACTCAGGTGCGACGATGAGATGTTCAAACAGTTCGGGCAGGTCTATGTATCAACGGCGTATCC
>CABMHZ010000171.1 GCA_902386115.1 uncultured archaeon
GACTTCGGAGAGCTCTTTAGAAGTGGCGGCAAGAATATTAGAGGAGCACGGTTTTTCCCAGATGCCTGTAATAGATGGGGGAGTCCCTGTTGGTAGCATATCCACTGACCAGATAGTAGCGTCCATGACAGACCAGGATATTAAAAAAGTATCTCATCTTCTCGTTCGAAATATAATGGGTGAGTCTTTCCCCACGGTGTCTCCCAATACGGATGCAAATACCGTTTCAAGATTACTTGAGAAGAACCCTGCTGTTCTCGTGCTTGAGAAAGGGAAGGTGGTAGGCATGGTGACAAAACACGATATCATGAAGATGTTACGAGGGTAGGAGAAGGTCAGTATGCATGTATATGTCATTCCACAAGGAGAGCGTTGGGAGAGCTTTGCACCTAAAACCCTAATTTTTGCTGACTTTAGGTGCAGACCATTTGGTGGTTGAGAGGGTGAAAAAATGGCACGACTGCACATGAAACTGGACAAGGACAACGTTTATCCGTCTGGACATCACCATAATAAAATAATGAAAGGCGTTGAGGAACATAAATTAAAAAGGATGAATAAGGATGACGTCGGATATTCTTTCACTTTCAAAAGATAAGACAGAGAAGTTGGAAAAAGAGAAGAATGAGGTAACTTCGAAAATCAAAGACCTTGAGAAAAGTTATTCTTCTGGAGACATGATTGATGAAGAATATGACGAACTTAGGAGACCACTTGATGAGGAGTTAAAAAGACTTAATGGGAAAGATTTAGAAAATACAATACCTTTAAGGGCTGAAGGAGAGAAAGACAATACAAAATCAAGTACGTGGTCAACGATAATCCTTTTCTTATCGACAGGTATCATAGGGGGTTTTATATTGGCATTATTAGGTTACGTTGTCACTAAAATCTTAAAATTTATTTTCCCAAGAACAATGCGTGTCGGATTCAATAATGTTGATATTACGAATTATGGGTGGCGAGGAGTAGCAGTTTGGATATTCGTATTCACAATCTTTGTGTTTGGTTTATGGATTTGGTTATTATATTCCGGTGAGCCTTTTGAAAAAGATATTGCCTCAAATATATTGAGAGTAGTTTTTGGTGGTATTTTATTGCTGTTTTGCTATGCTGGAATTAAACAATTTGAACCTCCCACAAAAAACATCTGAGAGAACTCAGGATGCTCGGTGTGAACAGGAACTGCACTTCATGACTTTAGGTGCAAATGGGACTTTAAGTGCAAAGCCCTTTGGGAGGATAACCCTAAATACTTATAAATTAGTATATTTATGTTCTGGACCTACGAAATCCGGGACAAATCGTGTTGATAGGTCCTTGCGGGAGAACGGCAACGCCAATCTATGACCGTACAGACAACCCCAATGCGGTACACGCGATAATGCCTGATACTAGGGTTACGGCAACGGACAGCGGCATATGCCAGCGGATGAAGTTCCGGGTTAGTATCAGGCTACAGCAACACTATCTTTTTATAAGTCGTTCCCTCATCAGATATACACATATCGCCAGTACGGCAACTCCGTACAGCGCCTGAAATATGTTCTGATATTTATAGGTGAACCAGGTTTGAATTAACGATTCAATTGAAAAATAAATCTTAATTACTGCCAAAAGTGCGAACAGCATGGCTATCAGAAAAACCCCAAAATAAAAATAATCTTCCATTTTTTCTCGATTTATCATTTATGATCTCCTCCTTAATGCTATGACCGTTATTAGCGCAACAATTGCAGCTATCGCCTCAAATCCGGGTTGCTGCATCTTCGGGGTCACGGCGTACGATGGAGCAATTGTCATCGTTGGCACGGGCGCGCCATCCTCCCGCACGAACTTCGAAACTTCGATGTTCATATTCTTCTCCACGCTCTCCTTCGGGACCATCTTCGTGGGAGCGAGCATCAGCGCCTTTTCCCATGTATTTACAAGCACGTCTCCGTTCCAGAGTTCGACCACGATCATGTAATTATAGCTATCGGGCATATCAAGCTGGACACTTCTGACCGCAGTGGCTTCACCTGCGATGACGCCTGTCTCAGAAGATCTCTTATCAGCCAGCAGGTTTGAATCAGCCTGCCGCGCCTTGACGATCATGTTCATGTTCCCGGAGGGTGAAGCCTCCTTGTTATCGAGATAAATATCAGACCTGATGGTTGCACGTCCTGCCGAAGTTCCGGTGACAACAAAATCAATATTGTTGACAGCAACGCCAATATTCTTTATGGCTGGTGTCAGTGCATTTAAACCACTTATGCGTACTGAACCGCTGTCCCTGATGGTCCCGTTGTCATAGAGCAGTATCTTGAGGTCGTAGTTCCCGTTCCTGTCCACCTTCAAATTAGCTGAAGCGGTCACAGTCTTATCCCCGTCGCTTTCCGGTATCGGGGCAGAAACCTCGGTTTCAAGCAGTCCTGTGTTGCTGTTTATGGCTCTTATCAGCATGCTGGCGTTGTTTGCCTCGCCTTCGCCATGATATATGAATGTCGTAACGTTCACCTGGACAAGAGAACTGGTCACTTCCACAGGTTTTACATCGACTTCCCGGATGGAAAAAGACGCGGAAGGTTTGTATATCGACTCTTTTACAAGAGAATCGCTATTTATCAGTACAATGGCAAGAGATACCACAAGTATTACCGCCACAATCGTTGCAAGTACATTTTCTGATTTCATAAGCCCCGTTGAAAAATAGCTGTAAGGACTTATAAATATTACTATTTATAAAAAATCAACCTACTCTATTTCTTCCCCATCTTTGAATTGTTCATTCCATTGGCAATGTGTTCGTCGATTATGGGCTCAAGCATAAAATATTTCTCAACGAATTTCTTGAGCTCCTCGTCGGATATCGCAGAGATGCGCTTCTCTTCATTATACAAGTTCTGGATATCAGCGTGGATTGATTTTACACGCGGGTCATTCTTATCGATCTTAGTATTTACATGCATTAATTCATTAAGGGTCTCCTCTACCTTGAAGCGTATGACTTCAAGACCCGAGGAGTCACCTATCATCAACTGCCTCTTTCCACCAACGATCTCAGGGGGGTACGGCTCATAAGTGAATGGATTTTTAATGATACCTGAGGTGTGAATGCCGCTCTCATGGGCAAAGATGTTCTTCCCTACAACTGATTTGTTTCGCGGCACTCTGATACCGATCTCTTTTTCCATAAAATTTGCAAATTCAGTAATGGATTTGAGGTCGTATTTCTCGAATCCTTCCACCCGCTGTATAAGGAAAAGGGCGACTTTCTCAAGTTCGGCATTACCTGCTCTCTCCCCGATCCCGAGGAACGTGAGGCTTGACCAGTTCGCTCCATACCAGTATCCTGCTATGGAACATGCTACGGACATGCCAAAATCATCATGTATATGAGTTTCTATATTCTTTGTCCCGATCTCGCGCAGTCTTTTGACAATATAAGGGATGCCGTAAGGCTCAATCGCTTCAGGGAACGGTAAGCCGAAACCCACAGTATCGCAAAGCCTGATTATGCAGTCCGGGTCTATCTCAAGCAATTTTTCGATAAGCGGGAACACGAAACCTTCGTTATCTGCGCGTGTCATGTCCTCGATATGCGCCCTCGTTTTGAGACCGTGGTCAACCGCATACTGGAGCGCTTCCGTGTACTTCTTTTCAGCCTCTTCGCGGCTTGCAAGTCCCATTTTATCAATAACGTGCGAGTCGGAAACTGACATCAGGATACCTGTTTCCTTGATGCCGTCCATGCTCAATACTGAATCGATATCCTTTGGATTGGCGCGCGCCCACCCTGTAACTTCGGGGAATTCATAACCCCTGTTTAGCATTTCCTTAACTGCTTCCCTGTCGCGTTCATTAAAAACAAAAGTCTCAAGCTTCTCGATCCCGATCTTATGAAGATATTCATATATCTGGGTCTTGTGCTTTTTTTTCATCACTATCCCCGGCATCTGCGAACCATCGCGGATAGTGCTGTCACTGATAAATACCTCCTGTCCAAGAGGGAGCTTTATCCTGGGCAGGTCCTCGTATGACTTGTAGACTTTCATTGGGGGTCTGATTGTTATTGTGATTTATATTACTTGTGGTTTCAGGGAGTTTATTTTGGCAATTTTTCTTGATTGCAGGCAGGTGGAGTCCGGTTATTTTTTCGCAGGAAACCTTAAGGAACCCAATACCAATAATATATTAATATGATCTTACTCACGGGTGCCACCGGTTTTATCGGCGGGCGTGTCCTGAAAGAGCCGGCACTTAAAAACGTGAAGGTAAGGTGCCTCGTAAGGAAACCTGTCCAGTCCGATAATCCGGATATAAGTTACGTGACCGGGGATGTCCTTGATTATGATTCGCTTTTGAAAGCCACAGCAGGCGTGGATACGGTCTATTATTTTATCCATATGATGGGGAAGCAAAAGGAGCAGGCGAAATTCGACGTACTTGACAGGACTGCGATAACGAACATGGTGAAAGCATGCAGGATCAACGGCGTAAAGAGGATTATCCATCTTACGGGAATGAGCGATCCTCGTGAAAAACTCTCGCATCACCTTGCAAGCAGGAAAGAAGTTGAGGATATAATAAAATCAAGCGGCATTGACTACACGATCTTCAGGGCATCGGTGATAATGGGAAGGGGCGGCGGAGCTTTTGAGATACTTGATTCTGCTGTCAGGAATTTCCCGGTCATCCCGGTCTTTAACTGGGGAAATACGCATGTCCAGCCGGTATATATCGGGGACGTTATTCGCTACCTTGTGGAATGTCTTGATAAGAAAGAGACGCTCAATAAAAGCTATGATATCGGATGCTCTGAAATATTTACTTATAAGGAACTGATGCAGGAATACGCGCGCCTGCTCGGACTGAAAAGGATCTTTGTCCGCATACCGGGTTCATGGCACCGGATATCATCTTTTGTGCTTGGCAAAATGTCCTCCGTGAACCCGAATGTGATTTACTGGCTTATAGAATCCCTGCGGAACAATATGGTATGCGAGCCAAACGACCTCAAAAAGATATTCGGTTTTGAGCCTGTTTCATTCAAAGAAAGCGTCATGAAGCTTATGGAATAGCAAATTCTAATGACATCAAAATAACTTCAAACCCATTAGCATAAGGATGAAAATCAATACCGGTTGATGGATCAAATATATTGTCAAAGAATTTTTCCCTAAAAATTCGAAAGTTTTCGCTACCTTACTTTTGAATGTAACATGCCATGTTTTTTCGATGATATTTTTCCCGGAATAAACACCAAGCATAAGCACTCCAAGCCAGGGTATTAAAGGAAAGTAGTCAAATGTGGAAAAGTTTTCGGGCATAAAACCTAACCATAGGAGATACGGGAAACTGAATTGTTGGGTTTGCAGGTAAAAGCCTGATAAAATAATTAAAATCCCTGCTGCCGGGTTCAGTTTATTATACTTGACCATAACCGGTACGAGAAAAGAGCTTACAGCAAAGAAATGCAAAATGCCGAAATATATTGTTCCATCTGGTACAAAGATCGCTGTAAAAAGGGTGATGAAAGCTGCAAAGATAAGGAGTTTTGCTCCTCTTAACATAAATTTTTTGCCAAAGTTTTCCTTATTGTTTTTAAAGCTGGCATAAGCCGCAGCGCCTGATATAAATATAAAGATCGAGGCGATAACCAGGGGAGTCACACTGTACAAGAGGTCCGGCTGTATATGGATCAATCCGAAATATCGTAATGTGACGGAATAATTGAACAATACCATAAATATAATATCCACTCCCCTGATAAGATCGATCACCTGGATTCTTCCGGGGGTATTATTGAGCGAATCTGTATTCATAGTAAATCTTTGAAAACCTGATGAATCTGGGAGATATTTATATTATCCTTAACTCTTAATATAGCACACCTCAACCAACAAGTGAATGAAAGGATGAACAATTATGATTTCTCTGCCCCCGGATGAAAAAATTCATGAGATATTTAGAAATTGCTGTGAAAAGCTGGAGATCGATAACTTCAGTAAAAACATGGATGAACTGGTTATCTATGATATGACCGACGGGACAAGGACATCTACAGAACTTGAAGGATCTGATGCATATTTTGACGGTGGCATGTTTGTAATCAGATTTATTCATTTTCTGAAAGTGCTGGGTGCAAAGAACAGCTATATCAACGTCATTCATGAAGGGCATAAGAACCGGGTAAATTATACGGATATATACGAAGGCATGCGCAGGCATGTGGAAATGTATAAGAAATTCTCCGCGTTGGATAATTTGAGGTTAAGGTTCATCGGGAAGTATGATGTCCAGATAAATCCGGGGGAAACAGCTTACGATCTGAGAAAGGATTTTAAAGAACTGGAAGAGTCAACCGCGGAAAATCCCGAACACACGGCTCACTTCATGATAAATTATTCTACCAGGTGGGCGGCAGAAGAAGGAAAAGAGTTTTTCAGGACACTTCCTGCGGTGAACGTGATATTGAGGCATGCCAAGGGCTACGTGAACGGTGATATGTGGCTGTACGGGAAACTGGACAGCAACAGCTTTGTATATGCGCAGAACGGTTCTTCAAACATCAACTGGAGCGACAGGCAGATAATTATGCTGATCGCTGCGTGCCTGAGGAGCATGCTGCTGAATAAGGGAACACACATGTCAAAGAAATATGAGGGGGACGAAAAGGATGTTGTGAGGCAGAAGAGGGAGATCGAACTTTCATTTGTCCATAAGGACTTTTATGATGAATTGACGGAGACGAAATTCAGGAAGAGGGTTGTTATATTCAGTTCGTATGGACCGGAAATTTATGAGTTTTAGTAAGTTCTGCTATTGGACTTTTTTCTTCTTCTGATATGCCATAACGTTGCCGAGATGCAAAAACACATTCATGTCAATATTTGTTTGTAAGTTTCAGGATTCAAATCCGTTAATGTCGCTCGGTTTCGCGTTCTTATTGACTCCATCTCACATAACTTTAAAAACAACTTTTTTACCTTTCAATTTTCGATACACAGCCTTACTAACCGGAATTTCTATCTGTTTTCTCTTGATAAGCAGTTTTGCTTCTTTTTCTTCGATTATTTCAGGTTCAAGCCCCCATTCCTCGATCTCGTACGTTTCCCCTATTTTCAATTTATTGAGGTCTTTTAATGTCTTAATATTCACTTTTTCCATCAATATCACTTCGACTTTTTCTGATATAAAAGCTTCTCATCCTTTTCGCTTGGCCGCACCGTAACAATTTCATATACTGTTCCCCTCCCCTCCAAAACAATGGTGAGATATCTCCCAGACCTACCCCGTCCGAGAAATTTGTATCGATTTTTGCTAACTCTCTTAACATACTTTGGTTTATCCAGTATTCCTTCCAGTTCTTCTTTGGTTACTGGATGTTTCGAAGTAAAATGCTCTACAGCATCAGGTCGCATTAAAAGCTTCCATTTCGTGCCTATCACAATGATACCTTCAAATCCTCCGTTTACAGATACTTCTGTGCATACTTCAAAATACCCCAAAGTGATTTAAGACTTTCTAAAGAAGTGCGCCTGAATTTTAAACATTTCAAGAGTGGTTCGGGCTGCCAATCACCTTATATTAGCATGAGAACGAACTTGGATGCAGTCATCTACCCCCCAATCAAATTCGGGGGCATCAACAGGGGTGCATGAGGGTTTATCTCGTATGTGCGTTGCTCTGGTTTAGCAATGAAATTATGGGCGCACTGAACAAGTGCATGGCTCTAAAAAGCTTAGTGTTTTGAATCAATCGAAACATTTAATATCGTTAACTAACATCATACGATAAAGATGTTAAAAACGATAAACATCATAGACATAGAAATGAGGTGACAAAATATTACTGATGAATATATCGAAACCATTAAAACAGATATGACCTATGAACAGTTCTTAGAGAGATACGCAGCTCTCAAATTCCAAAATACCAAGGGTTACAGCTCATATGTGGGTAAAATGATAGGAGACTTATCTCCAGATAAAAAGTCTCACGTTGCATGTTCCACAGGAAAAATACATCCCACAAAAGCTATATTCATTCTGGCTGATGGAAAAGAAGTTGGCGTTCCCCAAAAAACATTAGAGCTTTATAAGGAGCATAAACCTAAGCCACCACGGACAAGAGGATCGACTGCTCCAACATGGTAGGCAACATAACGAGAAGAAGTGAATTATGATTAGCAAAATATAAGAAAGTGGTTCAGATAACAAAAAACATTGCCAGAGAATAATAATTAAAGGAGGAAAAAATTATGGAAACAAGATATGAAAATGAGTTTGGAACAGAGATACCAGAACATATTGCAAAAAAAGGAAAAGAGATGGGCTGTTATAAGCCAGCATATATTTATATAGATGGGGAGTGGATGAAACATGGAAAATTTCCTGCTTCTAATCTAAACATAAAAGAGAAATCACAACGTTTTAGAGATGCTGCAAGCGCGGAAGCGCACAAAGTAAATTTAGGGGATGGCTGGGTGGTATTCAAGTCTCCATCAGGATCAGGTACTCGGGGTTCAAAGAAAAATGATATATGGTAGAGTTTTTTTTAACTCTATTAAAATTTTTTATGTATCCTCAGAAGAAAAAGAATGAATATATTATCCATCGTTCAGATAGCTGGGATGACCCTCCGACCAATAATTTAGAAAAGATTAAAAAAGTTAGCGATAAGTGGGTTAATGAAAATATATCAACTAAAAAAGATAATCTAAGTGTAAAACTTAGTTCAGATGATATTTTAAGATTTTTATTTGAATATATTAATACTTATTTTAATCGGCTTGGGCATCATGTGCCCATCGGGACTAAATTTGAAAGCTGGTGGCATCGACATAAATATGGTACTTCTTATCAACCAGTTATTCAATGCTGTTATATTCGTAAAGGCAAAGAACTTGGCTTTAGCGTGCGTGATCATCATTCACAAAAAAGAATCACAGAATTAGCATTGGGAATACATGGAATAAAATATGACCGAGAAACAAAGGTGAAATCTTATTATAACATCGATGTTTGTTGGGCAGAGGATGATAGTAACTTTGACTCCAATAATCTGACTTTAGCTTTAGAGTATGAAGATTCAGGAAAATTGGATGAATTATTTCAGGAACTTTATCTCAAATTAATTCATATCAATTCTGAATTTACAGTATTATGTACTCGCTTAAATTATGAACCAGATGCTCACTTAATTTCAAAAATTGAAGAAAAATTAAAGAAAGATAACATCACAAAATCTTTGATTTTTATTTTCATCGCCCCTGATTCAATCGTTAATCCAACAAAAATATACTTTTCAGAGTTTATCTATCAAACCTTTGAAATAAAAAAAGTTGATAATAATAAATATTTCATAAATATAATGCAAAGTAAAACACCTGAAGGCACAATTATAGAGAAATTAAAGTGATTTTAAGGAATACAAAACATGGATAATGTTATTGAAGAGAGTATTATAAAATTATTTGAAGATTTTAAACAAAATCCGGAGTATTTTAAACATGAAGATAATTTAAGGTATAGATTTTGTGACATTATTATTGGACAAAGCAATGAATATAAGTTTAGATGGGAGTATCCAACCAAACTAACTTATTCTAATAAAAAACCAGACGTAAACTCGAAATATCCTAATAAAATAGATATATGTTTTATAAAAGACGAATCATTGGATTCAGTTCCCTATGCATTCGAATTTAAATTATTACTTAATAAAATAAATGAAAAAGTCAGCGATAAATCCAAATTCAGCCCAGGTAATTTTAATTTAATCGATCCGGATTTTGAGGAATTGTGTGAATCTGGAAATAATATAAATACTGGGTATATCATTTTTTTTACATTTGGAAAAATTATCAGCAATCAGAAAAGGAAGGATAGGCACATTAAAAATAAAAGCAAGTTCTTTGCTAAATATGATAAGCTTTATAGCAAAATCCCTTCTCATCCAATAATAAAAGTTGTTTTTGTTTGCGTAGACAATCTTGATAACCAATGGACATATTCTATTAAGCATAATCTAAATAATAGCTTCCCTGAGACCTTAAAATTAAATGAAAAATATGTCCCATCTTCAGCTGTCACCTCTTAATTTCTTGTAGCCCCATTCGTGCCCCGTGTTCAGTTCCACAATTGTTATGCTGATTTTAGGTGTTTTTATGGATGCGCGAGAACGCATATCGTCCGCAGTCACTCCGGTATACCCGTACAAATGTTACGAGGCCTGTAGCTATCGTTTTCTTTATTTCTCTCTATTATATTCATATGTATCCTGCTCAGAAATATACTTTTTGACAACATCCCATCCATTCCCAACACTTCCATGGAAACAGCTCGGAGCCCAGAGATGATCGCCACACCATTCCTGAAGGTGAGGAAATTCTTTCCTTAAAATTCTGCTCGACACCCCTTTTATCTTCTTTGCAATGTAACTCAGTGAATACTTCGGAGGGTATTTGAAGAATATATGAACATGATCCGGATTTACAGCGATCTCTATTATTTCGATATCCATCTCTACACAGGTTTTACAAATTATCCCCTCGCATATCATTGCGACATCTCCTGTCAGGATTTTTCCCCGATATTTGGGAGCGAACACCATATGGTCACTTAGCAGCGATACTGTATGCCTGTCGTGACGTAGTTCTTTTCTGTTCATATTACCACCATATCTCTCACATTTTCATCTCAATACATAAAGCCGTGGTAAGCGGCGCGAAACTATTCATCCGGGAAGATACTTCACTATCATATCGGCGAACTTCCTTACCGCATAGCAAAAATAGTCCTAAACTCTAAAAATACTTCCGATCAAGAATGAAAATATCGCTATCAGCATTGCAAATTTAAGCAAATATCTTGCCTTCCTCGCATTTTTGAAGATCATTGGCAATGAACCGATAAATAATACATCCGCTATCGAAACCACAATTAAATATTCCCATCCGAATATGTGAAGCGGGTAATACGGCAGCGGGCTCACCAGTACCGCAAGGATGATAAGCACGGCAGCGCCAATACCTGCGTTCATTACCCCTATTCTCATAGGCAGAGTTGTCCTTCCCCTGTCACCCTCAACATCCTCGATATCCTTGACTATCTCCCTGCCAACGATAGATAAGAATACAGCAGCAGCGATAACTCCTGTAGCCATGACGTTGCCAACGATAATGCCGCCGAATATGAACGCAAGTGCCGTCTGCGTACCGATTATAACATTACCGATTATCTTCTCATGCTTCCATTTTAATTCATAGCCGAGCTGGCACACCATCGCGATTACTACAATAAGAAGTACTGCATAACCTATTAAATAACTCAGGAAAAGCGCCAGCAAAAAAGATAGTGAGAAAAAGAATATCGAGAACCGAAGCGCCTGTTCAGGTTTCAGCCTGCCCGACGGGAGCATTCTCTCAGGATGGTTTACCTTATCGTTCTCGTAATCGAAATAATCGTTTATCGCATTACCCGCAATACCGAATAAGAATGCGACCGAAAAACCGAGAAAAACCGGAAGGGCATGAGAACCTATGCCGCTTCCTGCTTCTATAAACGCTGATGCGAATACTGCAAGCCCTATCATCAGGGAGGTCAGGGGCCTGCCCAACGATATATAAGGTTGCATTTATCCGCTTTACGTTCCCTTGCCCTTTATTTCCTTTGATTTCGGTCTAAGACCGGTATAACCGCATTTTCTGCATCTTGTTGCTCGCAGTGAGTTCCTTGCATTGCATTTCATGCAAATATTCATGTGTAATAATGATTTTTCCGCTTCTGGAAATCTTGCCATAATTTAACCTCTGGTGGACTTCTTAATAATGTCCTAAGATTTAACCTTTTGCTCAGAATTTCTTTTTCTGCTCCTCTACCTGCCTTACTATCTGTGGATAACTGCCAAACACAGCCGCAAGGTCGATGGTACAAACCACGTCAACGACACCGATCGCAGCGATTGCTTTTCCCTCATTATCCAAAATAGGAGCGACCACGACAGGTATTCCCTTATATGCCCCGTTGTCCGGTATCGTATGTATCACGCAATTTCCTGCCAGCGCATCTTCAAGCACAGGACCTGTATAATCCATATCGACGACTTTCCCTTTCTCAAGCCTGATGCCTTTTTTGTTCCTGCTGCGCATCGTGACAGGAAGAGAGAAGAGTTCATGCACCATTTTTGCGACAGGAAGGATTTCTTCGCTTGTTGAATTTTCAGATAATTTGATGCCAGGCATTTTAATCACCAATTAAAACATGCGTCCTCAGGTTAATATTTTTTCCCTGATCTCCCCGCCAGGCTGCAATTCTTCAAATATCTGCCCTTCGAAGGAATAGACTTTGGCGCCTGTGAGCCATGAATCTGGCATGAGCCCTGCCTTCATGCAGGTCTGGCAAACGAATTCAACGGAATCAAAACCATGCTCGGTTGCCACCTGCGGAAGCAGCAGTACCTGGCACATGTCAGTCGCAACAATAAGCCCGTCCCTGCCTATCACTATCTTTTCAGGTATGTCCTTTGGTTTTGCCTTGATAAGCTTCGGGACTGTAAGAACAGTAACTTCGATCACGATGTCATTAAGCTCTTCTATCCTGACTGGGTCAAAGCGCGGATCCTCAAGTGCGGCATTTGAGGCTGATGCGATTATGGCTTCTCCGAGCGGCATTACGGGATACGGTCTTCCGATGCAGCCGCGAAGTTCCTTTTTCTCTGACATTTTGTTCAACGTAACAAAGACTCCGCGTTTCTCGCGAAAAACAGGCGTAAGGTTATCCGGTTTTATCTTTTTCTTGTTGTTGAGACATTCCTCTATGGCTTTGCGGGCAAGCCGCACCGCCATTTCTCCCTCTAATTTTGTAAGCATATTCATGGATTATCCTGAAGGGATATATGTTTTTTTAAAATGGGGATGAGGATTGAGAACGATCTTATGTCGCTCAATCCTATTTCAATTAACGTTCCGTCGATATAAATACACTCAGATAGCGGTGTGAAAGTATTACATCATCATTCCGGGGGGCATGCCTCCCATACCGCCCATTCCGCCGCATGGAGCGCCGCCCGGCCCGCATCCGGCACCCTCACTGCCGCCTGTGGCAGCCAGCACGTCATCAATCCTCAAGATCATTATTGCAGCTTCTGTTGCGGAACTTATCGCCTGTGTCTTAACGCGAAGCGGCTCGATCACGCCTTTCTCCCACATGTTCTCGACTTTTCCTTCAAACACGTTGAGCCCGCCGTCCTTGTTCCCGCCCTCATGCTGGTTCTTGAGTTCTGCTATCATATTGATCGGATCAAGTCCTGCATTCTCAGCCAGTGTTCTGGGGATCACTTCCATCGCCGCTGCAAATTTTGTCACGGCAAGCTGCTCTCTTCCACTTAGTGTTGAAGCGTACTCATTCAGCCTCAGCGCAAGTTCGATCTCCGGCGAGCCTGCTCCTGCGACAAGCTTTTCATCTTCGATCGCCACGCCAACCACTCTTAACGCGTCTTCAAGGGCGCGCTCCGTGCTGTCCAGCACATGCTCTGTCCCGCCGCGGATGAGTATTGACACCGCTCTCGGATTGCTGCATTCTGTGATGTAAAGAAGTTTATCTTCTGAGTGTCCCCTTATTTCCACAAGTCCGGCGCTTCCGATATCGGATGCATCAAAATCATCCACGCTTGTGATAAGGTTTGCACCTGTTGCACGCGCCAGTTTCTCGATGTCCTTTTTCTCGACTCGCTCAACAGCAAGGATATTTGCTTTTGCAAAGAAGTACTGGGCGATATCCTCTATGCCCAGTTGGCAGAGCACTACGTTCGCACCTGCCGCCTCTATCCTGTCCACGATATCTTTTACAATTTGCTCTTCCCTGTCAAGATACTCTGTAAGTTCTCCGGGTGTTGAAATTTTGATGTCGGCTTCAAGCTCCATCTTGCTGAATTCAATCGGTCTTGTGATAATTGCAATTTTCGCATTTTTTACCCTGTTTGGCATGTTAGCCTGTGCCCTGTCCTTGCCGATAACGATGCCATTTATCAGTTCACTGTCATCCAGGCTCTTACCTACTTTTTTCTCGATCTTGATATTATTGATATCGACTGCCTTTTTTCCATCCTCTTCGTCCACGATCGACCTAATTGCTGACACTACGATATGTGCCAGTTTTTCCCTTGAGCCTTCAACGCCCTTGCCTGTCATCGCCGTCTCGGCGATATTTAACAGGGCGTTTTCATCGTCCTCTGTTATTGTGTGTGTGATATCTTTTAAAAGTTCAACTGCTTTTTCCGCAGCCATCCTGTACCCTGTGCAGATATTCGTGGGATGGACATCCTGTTCCAGCAATTCTTCTGCCTGTTCAAGGAGTTCTCCTGCAAGCACAGCAACAGTGGTAGTACCGTCTCCCACTTCATCGTCCTGCGTCTTTGCCACTTCCACAAGCATCTTTGCTGCCGGATGCTCGATGTCCATCTCTTTCAATATCGTGACTCCGTCGTTCGTGATTGTGACGCTGCCGCCTACGAGCATTTTGTCCATGCCTTTTGGTCCAAGCGTTGTCCTTACCGCAGCGGCTATGGCTTTTGCCGCCATGATATTATTGCTGCGGGCTTCTTTTCCACGGGTTCTTTCTGTACCTTCTCTTAAAATTATGATAGGCTGTCCGCCAAGTTGTGCTGCCATGATTATTATCCTCCAATTTTGCAAAACAATGTTTGAGGTTCTATATAAAAATAGCGCCACTCAAAGCGGACGGGTAGTCAATGCTGTCCCAGAAAGAGAAATAATGGGAAAATATACGATCAGAGGGTTCAGTACATCTGGTTTTGCTAAGCTTCGAACAGACGATCTCTATATTTTTTTGTCTGGAAGTTCGGAAGTGCTGGAATTGA
>CABMHZ010000172.1 GCA_902386115.1 uncultured archaeon
TCAAAATATTGGATGAAGAAATGGAGAAATTGGCGATAGAATACCATTCTTTACATCCTAAATGGAACTATTCCATTTCACAAAAAGGAGATTAATTTAGATGGGTTATTTCACGGTAATCCCTATGTATTCAATCAGCTTTTTATGCGCCCCTTCTCCCTGCGTCTTGTAACCATCCAGAAGTAAAACGATCGTGATAAGTTCCCGAACAACCTCATAATATTCTTTAAGCACATGGGAGGGATATTTTTTGGATTCTATCGTGTCTATCATTTCCAGAGTGGACTCCACCATTTTCAAGATTGATTTTACCTTTTCCCTGTCGGGAAAGGTCTTTATGAACCCTTCACCCATCAGAATACCTGCAAGTAGCCATCTAAAATCGTCCCGTTTATTATGTTATTCTTCAGTTCATTGCTCAAATCATTAAAACTTTCGCTGAAGAACAGGTTGATATTTCTCTTCATTTTTCTCTCGAAACCCTGTAAATCCATCTTTCTTTCTTGGCACATCAGGTATAAATCTACATCGCTTTCCATCGTATCCTCTCCACGTGACGAGGAACCGAACAAGATTATGACATCAGGCATGCATTTACTTTTCAGAAATTCTATTAAACCTGTTTCCTTCATAGTAATTATTGTATCAATTTTTTTATAGAATCTGAACTTTTCACTATCCCTATTTGCCCAATAAACAGGATATGTATGTATTCTGTGCCTGGTCTTGAGAATAAGTTCTTCATTTTCCAGTTCTCTCAAGTACCGCTTTACAGAAGTGGTGGCAAGCTCTGTTATCCTGCCGATCTCTCTTAGTTGGAATCCGGCTCCTTTCGGATTCGGGTTCTCAAAGAAGACCTTCAACACTTTCCATCTGTTATAATTTTATAACATATGTTATAATAGTGTAACGATTGTAATATAAATGTTTCATTTAAGAAGCTTATTGCACTGTTAACAGTTCACTTTTGGTTCAATCTGAACTCTTTTCAGTTCAGTTTTCCAGATAATGATATAACTAATTATCCGATGGCTTTTTATCCATACCAGCCCTATTACTCTTGTTCCATCAGTCCAAAGGAGGCTCTATGGAAGACGAATTTGCGCCTCATGTTGACGAAATAAAAAGGGCGCTTGATAGCGAAATAGACGACAGTACCATTACAGCGGACTTAAAGAAGCTCATCGAATACAGGGTGCCGCTTGAAGAAGCAAAGCGCAGCCTTGTCAAGAAGTACGGCGGGGCAGATAAGAGCATACCGCGAAAGCTGGGCGAAATCAAGATAGGCGACCGCAATATAGAATTTACGGCGCAGGTTTTGGAACTCACTCAAAAGACAATCAATGTCATTAATAACGAAAAGGTTATTTTTTCCGGGCTGCTGGCAGACGAGACAGCCACTCGAAGCTTCACAGCATGGAACGACTTTAACCTGAATACAGGCGACGTTGTCCACATAACCCTGGCTTACGTGAGGAACTGGCAGGACAGACCTGAGATAAATTTCGGAGGCAGGTCAAAGGTCACAAAGCTCAATACAACTATTGCGGTAAAGCGGGAAAGCCAGGAGAAAAAACTTGCTGAATTAAAGGACGGGGATCTGAACGTGAATACCGCGTTCAACATATTGAGCATCGAACCCCGCGAGATAATAACAAAAGACGGGAGCAAGAAAATATTCAACGGCATAGGGGCTGACGAAAAGACAAAGGCTCCATTTACATCATGGGTATTGCTTCCGGAAATCGCGGCAGGGAACACCATCGAAGTAAAAAACGTGTACGTGCGCTCATTCAGGGGCGTTCCCACAATGCACATCAACGAGAACAGCAAGGTAACAAAGCTTGAAAAGAGGATTGAATTCATAGAGCCGCAGAAGGTCATGATAGGTTCGCTCATAGAAACCGAGGGGGCTTTTGACGTAGTGATCGAAGGGAATATCCTGTCTGTAAGACCCGGTTCTGGACTGATAGCGCGCTGTCCCGAGTGCTTCCGCGTCATACAGAAGAGCATGTGCAGGGTGCATGGAAAGGTAGAAGAGAAAATGGACATGCGCGTAAAGTCAATTATCGATGACGGCACGGGATCGATGAGCCTTGTCCTTAATGCCGAACTTACGCAGGTTCTCTGCGGGATAACGATAGAGCAGGCAAAAGAGATAACGAAGACTGCGATGACAACAGCGGCTGTAGAAGAGGAAGTCAGGAGGAACCTTCTTGGAAAGCTCCTGAAAGCAAGAGGGAACATGTCAAAAGGCGAGTTCGGTGTTTCGCTCGTTGCGACGAAAGTGTGGGAGCCGCAGGACAATGTCAAAGAAAGATCAAAAGAACTTTTATTGAGGGCTGGATATGGAAAAGATAATTGACAGGGAAGTGGCATGGCGGGTTTTTGCCTGGGAATTCAACAGGTCGAACCTGCATGTAAGCGTAGGCGATGAGCGGGCGCCAAATTATATTATTAACCCGAGAGGTGTGAAATGTAACCGCCTTTTTATAGTGGGTGTGGTCACAGAGGTGGAGAACATAGGTAAGGACAACACCCTCTGGCGCGGGCGCGTGGCTGACCCGACTGGCGTTTTTACGGTGTATGCAGGTCAGTACCAGCCTGAATCTGCAATTTTTCTTTCCGAACTGAACGTACCTGCATATGTGGCAGTGGTGGGCAAGGCAAGGAAGTTCGAACCTGAGGACGGGAGCGTGTACACCTCTGTCAGACCTGAAGAGATAAACACCGCGGATGAATTGCTGAGAGACAGGTGGGTGCTTGATACGGCTGAGCGAACACTTGAGAGGATAAAGTATATCGGGGATGCATTAAGTTCGGGAAAGTCAGGTAACGAACTGAAGGAGTATCTGATCAGGAAAGGAACGAATTCAGTGCTTGCCGATGGCGCTGTTAAGGCGGTTGAACATTACAGGAACCTTGATAAGATAATGGCTGAACTTAAGAATGCTGTCATTCATGCTATCGAAACTGTTGCTTCTGACAGGGAAATCCAGCCTGCTGGGGCACAAAAAAAACCGCAGATGAACGCAGATGAACGCAGATATAATGAATCGCCTGAAGATAAGCAGAAGGAGGCTCAGATAAAACCGCCCGGAGTCACCCCCTCGGAAAGCAAGTCCACGTATGCCCCTCAGGACATACGTGTGCGTGCAGGCGAGAACCCCCAGGGTTTCGGTAAAGATGAACACGGGTTCATAAACCAGCATATCGTAAAACATGAAGAAAATCCTGCTAAACTAAAAACGCCGCCTAACACCAATGAAGATGTTGCCGAAGAAGAGAATGCAAAGCCCGAACTTAAGAAGCCTGAAAACGGACCAAAAGAGATCATAGCCGGCATAATCGATAAACTGGATACGGGTAAGGGGATACAATACTCTACAGTGGTAGAGGCTGCCCGGAAAGTCGGAATTGACCCTGAGACCGTGGAATCAGGCATTAAAGACCTTATGGACGAAGGGCGGTGCTATGAGCCAAAGATCGGGGTACTGCGGAAAGTCTGAAAATGATCAGCCCTTTGCTCAATGAACCCGCACTCGTGGTCGAAAATACTATCAGGACGCTTGTTATTGCTGATATTCATCTTGGCATCGAATGGGAACTTTACCACAGCGGTATCAGCATCCCGAGCCAGGTGGAAAAGCGTACGGCGCGTATCAGGGAATATATTAAAAAAGTCGCGCCTGAAAGGATTGTGCTGCTTGGCGATATAAAACATAATGTTCCCATGACTTCATGGCAGGAAAAACAGGAAGTCCCGGCATTCCTCAAGGAACTTGCGGGGTTTGCCCCTGTTGATATAGTGCCGGGGAACCATGACGGCGATATTGAAGGACTTATCCCGGAAAACGTTACAATGCACGGCATGAGGGGGTTTGTGCTTGACGGTGCCGGATATTTCCACGGTCATACCTGGCCTGATGCTGCTCTTCTTTGCGCATCGCTGGTAGTTATGTCGCACAACCATCCCGCGATACGGCTCGTGGATGCCCTGGGGCACGGAGTTTCCGAGCCGGTATGGATACGTACCAGGTTTATAGAAAATGCTATCATGGAGCATTATGGGGAAACACAATGGAGCAACCCCGAAGTCATAATAATGCCTGCATTTAATGAACTGAGCGGCGGGATACCGTTCAATGAATCCATCCATGAAGAGCTTCTGGGACCCGTGTTCGCAAATCATGCGATCGAGCTTGAGAAAGCACGCGCCTTCCTGCTTGACGGGACCGACCTGGGCACTATCGGCGGGATAAAAAAACTGGGAATAACAAGAGTAAGGAAAAGATATAAGTCCCGCGGCGAAAGAATTGATAATGGGAGATAGTATGAAATATGATACA
>CABMHZ010000173.1 GCA_902386115.1 uncultured archaeon
ATATTCAAGTCAGGCACTTGATCCCCACGTCAATAGATATCCGTTTAGGGATGACTGGTGGGCTTAACCGATGACCAATGTGTGAATCTTATCATTGCGAAAGAGGCGGCTAAAATTAGAGCAAAATATAAGATAAAACTTCCAGACGCTATCATAGCCTCATCCAGTAAAATTCATAAATGCAAATTGATAACTCAAGATGAAGATTTCAGAAAAATAAAGGAAATCGAAGTTAAATCCTTAGAAGAAATTTAACAAGAAATTTTGGCTCTAATGTGTTTTTGCGGTCTTGGTCGCTATAGGTAACATTTATACATATCAAAAGAAGTATTATTACTATGACTGGCGAGGAAGGGTCTCTCTCAGTAAACGATAACAAAGTCATAATACCCCTGCATAAACCCGGTTTGAATGAGAAAACTTTCTTCATATTATCCGGAATAATAGTGAGTATTCCCATTACGTTCTTTGTCAATATATTCTCAAGCCACCTGTGCTTCTTGCTTCCGGTATTTTATGCTGAAATATGCGCGGCTGCAATTTTTGCTCCTTTTATTGAGGAATTTTCAAAGGCTTACCCACTTTTCTACCGTCATGGGGAAACTGAAAGATCAATTTTTACTCTCGGCTTTCTTGTCGGCCTGGGATTTGGCATCACTGAATTTTTCTTTTATGTTTTTGGAGGAGCACCGGTATTTATCAGGTTTCCATTAATTTTCTTCCACGCTGCAAGTACGTCAATTACAGCTTACGGCATTGCAAGGAACCAGGCTATGCCGTTCTACCTTCTCGCCGTGGCTCTGCATTTCTTATATAATTTTTCAACAGTACTTTGAGGATTATGGTTGATAGGAGCGCCTGCTTTTTTAATAATTACGTTTTCTATCTCATGGTATCTATACAATAATACATCAGAAAGGGCGGCGGGTTCGGTGCAATTCAGTTAGGCCCATCATATTTCAAAAAACAATATTTTTTGAATCAATGAACTCGCTAGCGGAATACCAAAGAATGACACCTACATCTTCTCAAACATATCCTTTGGCGCCCCGCACACAGGGCAGACCCAATCATCAGGAAGATCTTCAAAAGCAGTTCCGGGATTCGCTCTCGGCGGGTCCCCGGCTTCCGGGTCGTATATATAACCGCATACCGTGCATCGATACTTTATCATTTGCTCACCATATTGGTATATCCTTCTTCAGTACAAAAATGTAACTGTCATACCACCATTATTCGTCTTTCAGGACACTTTGATGAGGTAGTAAAGATTATAGAGGACTCGCAACAATTAATATATTGAATGTATAAATGTTGGGAAAGATTTGAAAAACGAAATTAAGTATAATTCATGCTGGTATAATAGATTACAGAGTGCGATCTATTTTTTGGCATTTTTGACCTATGGTATCGGGGATAGCCTGACCAGCTTATGGATGAGCGAGCAGTATGGCATAATAAGAGAAGCAAATCCGATTTTAAGATATATTATTCTCAATTTCAGCCCATCAACCTATTTAGAGTTTAAAATATCGTTAACATTAGTAATTTTACTTGCAATTTTTTTTATCCAGATTAATTCGAAGGAGCCTGTTTATTGGACTGTCAACGGCTGTCTTATATCATTTGTAATTACAGGAACTTTAGCCACGGTTCTTAATATCCGTGCCGGAAGGAACGAGGCAGTTTTTCTTTCTCCTGAACAGGTAATATTCCTGTTTCTGATCCTCGTCTTTTTATTAACAAGCATCGGAGAAGAAATAGATAAAAGGACTCAACCAATAATTAAGCCTTTTATTGACTGTTTGTCAAATGATATCAGGACTATTTTGGCTCTTATTATCAATTTATTTAAAAAGAAAAGCTAAAGAAACCTATCTTGGACAGCTCAGGATCAATATAGCGAGCAAAGAAGGCATCCATAATACGATTTTCTTCTTTGTAAATATGCCATTTGAAACAGCTCTTGGGAATACTGTCATAATGGTAAATACGTTGTTTCAATTAATAAAAGTTATCATGAATTCCATGATTTTTCATTCACTCTCAGGTTATGCAGCCTAAAATTAAGCCTGAATAAAAGGTGAAACATGAAGATAGATTTGAAAAGTAACGGTCACTGTTTTATCTTATCAATCCAATAGGTAAAATATGCAAATGACAAAACCTGCATGGCTTAAAATAAGACCTCAAACCGGAGAAAAGTTCCGGGACATTAAAAAAATCCTTGAAGATCTTAAATTAAACACGGTCTGCACGGGAGCAAGATGCCCGAACGTCGGGGAATGCTGGAGTCATGGCACTGCCACCTTTATGATATTGGGGGAAGTCTGCACAAGGAATTGCAGATTCTGCGCTGTGAAAAAAGGAAAGTTGGGGGAACCCCTCGACCCGACAGAGCCCGGAAGAGTTGCACAGGCAGTGGTAAAACTGGGTTTGAAATATGTTGTTCTTACATCAGTGGACAGGGATGATCTCACAGACGGGGGAGCGGGGCATTTCGCAAATTGTATAAAAGAAATAAGACGTCTTGATAAAAACATTATTGTGGAAGCCCTGATACCCGATTTTGGGGGAGATGAAATGTGCCTTCGCAAAATTACGGACGCTCTTCCTGATGTGGTAGGGCATAATATTGAGACCGTCGAAGAACTCCATGTTCAAGTGAGGGATGGCAGGGCTGGATACAAATTGTCCCTGGAAGTACTCAAAAAAGTAAAGGAGATGTCCTCTTCCATAAAGACCAAATCTTCCCTGATGCTCGGTCTTGGGGAAACTGAAGTTATGATCCTCAAAACCATGGATGATTTGAGATCGGCGGGCGTAAGTATGCTCACACTGGGTCAGTACCTGAGACCTTCTACGAAGCAGCTTGAAGTCAAAGAATACGTATCGCCGAAAAAATTTGCATTCTATAAAAAAAGGGCAAGTGAGAAAGGATTTATCTCGGTTATGAGCGGACCATTTGTGAGAAGCTCGTATATGGCAGAAACAAGCATCCTGGAATAATTGAATATGAATGAAATAATTTTACAAATCAGGAAAGATTTAAATAAAAATATTGACGAGAAAGTTAAAAAAAGCGGGCAGAATTTTTTTAAAGAAAAAGTTAAGATTTACGGAATAAAAACTTCGATTGTAAGCAAAATTGGAAAAGAATATTTTAATGCAATAAAAGATAAAAACAAAAACGAAATCTTTGATTTGTGTGATGGGTTGTGGCGTTCCGGATACATGGAAGAATCTTTTATCGCCTGCAACTGGTCTTATTATATCCATAAAAAATATGAAGAAAAAGACCTGAAAGTGTTTGAACGGTGGTTAGATGATTATGTGAGCAATTGGGCATCCTGTGATACTCTTTGCAATCACACTGTCGGTACTTTTTTAGAAATGTATCCGGATTATGTATCTGAGCTTAAAAAGTGGGCTAAATCCGAAAATCGCTGGAAAAGACGTGCATCGGCTGTTTCTTTAATAAAACCGGCGAAACAGGGAAAATTTTTGAAAGATATTTTTGAAATTGCCGATATTTTGCTTACCGATGAAGATGATCTGGTCCAAAAAGGTTATGGATGGATGCTTAAAGTGGCAGGTCAGTCACATCAGGAGCAAGTTTTTGATTATGTAATGAAGAATAAAAAAATAATGCCGCGCACATCTTTGCGTTACGCCATAGAAAAAATGCCAGAAGACCTGAGAAAACAAGCCATGAAAAAATAATCTGGCAAAAATCTACTTCAGTCAGAAACAGTTGTCAAAATACACGTCTGTTCAGTAAAGATTAAAAGGGTCAAGAGCCAATTATTAACCGGGTGTTAAGTTGCCAAGGCAAAAAATTCTGGAAATGAGTGTGGATTGGCTTTCGATCCTTGACGCACAATGTAATGTGGATGAGAGTCTCAATCCAAAACTGGATACAGGAACACTTGAAAAATTCTACAGGACAATGGTACTTACCCGCATGTATGATGATAAAGCGTTAAAGCTTCAGCGCCAGGGGAGGATGCTTACATACGGTTCTTCCCTCGGGCAGGAAGCGACCGCGGTAGGAAGTGCTTTTGCCATGAAACCGGATGACTGGTTTTTCCCGGCGTTCAGGGAGCACGGCGTCCAGATAGCAAGAGGTATTCCTCTCTCGCTTCTTTACATCTACTGGATGGGTTCCGAAGACGCGAACCTGAGGCTTCCCCGGAAGAACTTTCCAGTCGCGATTCCCGTCTCTACACAGATGCTCCATGCCGTTGGAGCCGCATGGGCAGCGAAATTTAAGAAAGAGAACATAGCTTCTGTCGTTTATTTTGGTGACGGCGAAACCTCTGAAGGGGATTTTCATGAAGGCATGATTTTTGCGGGCGTTTACAAGACCCCGACGGTTTTTATCTGCCAGAACAACCAGTATGCCATATCCCTGCCCAGGGAAAGGCAGACGTCTTCAAAAACACTTGCACAGAAGGCTTTAGCATATGGTTTTGAAGGCATACAGGTCGACGGCAACGATGTTCTTGCGGTATATAGCGCAACCTCAGCCGCGCTTGAAAAAGCCAGGTCGGGCGGAGGTCCCACAATGATAGAGTGCTTCACTTACCGTATGGCTGCACATACGACATCCGATGATCCCACCAAATACAGGCAGGCGTCAGAGGTCGAGGAATGGAAAAAGAAGGATCCCATAAAACGCCTGCGCATATACCTCGAAAAAAAAGGCATATGGAACCAGAGCCGCGAAGATGCAATGACAAAAGAAATCACTGAGGAAATCGAGAAGGCTGTTGAAGAGGCTGAAAGCTATAAGCCGGTCGTTGAGAACATGTTCAAGTATGTATATGCTGAAATGCCCGCGCACTTAAAAGAACAGATGGATGAACTCCAGGGCTTCATTTCAAAAAAAAAGGGGGAATGAGTTTTGGCTAAACTCAATATGGTACAGGCGATCAACCTTGCTCTCCTTGAAGAAATGGAAAAAGATCCCACGGTCCTTATCATGGGCGAAGATGTGGGCGTTGACGGCGGGGTTTTCAGGGTCACGGAAGGTCTCCTGAACAAGTTCGGAAGCGACCGTGTGATCGATTCACCTCTTGCCGAATCCGGGATAGTCGGGACTGCAATTGGCATGGCAGTTTCGGGTCTCAAGCCCGTTGCCGAGATACAATTCGAGGGATTCAGCTACATGACCATTGACCAGCTTGCCGCCCA
>CABMHZ010000174.1 GCA_902386115.1 uncultured archaeon
AAATCCCTGCTGTATTAAGAGCATGGACTTCAATTGTATGGGTGCCATTTGAAAGTTCAGGGGTCGTAAAATTAAAATCTTCTATACTACTATCAAATGATCCATCTGCAGGCATAGCGTTTATCCACGAACCGCCATCTACCCTGTATTGGACGTTGGAAATCCTATTTATCGTAATATTGTTTTTTAAACTGTTCGGATTATTATTGGGATATGTTGAGGTAGTTGAGCTTCTCCCGGAATATGTAGGGGTGCTGTTAGTGGTCGGGTCAGGGGAATAGGTAATTAGTGTGCTGGATGGAACAAAATCAATTATATCCATTATCCCATCTGCATCAGTATCTCTCCATCCTACCTGCTGCCTTGCATACGTGTCTATAGAATTTGTGATATACGGAGAAATCTGGCTTCTCATTATGCTGGCAACGTTCAAAGCGCATGCTCCTGCATAAGGATATGCGCTGTTCTGATTTTGGATGGCAAGATATCCTGTTATTTCATTGCATGGCTTGTTTGCGCTTGTGTACTCATCATTGGCATTAAAAATGTGTCCGGTTTCGTGGGCTATAACTGCGTCCATATAGGCTATACCGTAACCATCGTTATCATAGGTCATTACTACGAAGGGACCGTCAAGGTATGCGTATGCGAAGTATCCATCAGAAAACAGACCGTCGGTGTCATTAGCACTGTCCACAATAAAAATCGTGAATGCCCAATCAGTATTAAATGATTGCCTGATAGCGTTATTGTAATCATAGACATTGTAAAAATAATCCGGGTTGGAATACCCGAGATCCTTCATGGCATCTGTTATCCATAATGATTCATCGCTTTGGGGGTGCACTATGGGTTCATAGGCTGTTGGCATCCTGTAGTGAATATCATAAGTAAACGTCAATTTTGCATTTGGTTCTCTTGCAGTCCACCAATTTAAACCTGCCTGTATTCCATTCATGACCTGGGATTCCTTGCCGGTAGTCCAGTCCTCTGAACTCGGGTCAATTGATCCATTGCTTTCCAAAAAGATAATGCCAACCGCAATATCACCGATCATGTATTCGCTCGTGTCATAAAACCCGGCTCCGTATGGAAGCGTTTGCAGTGGAATTTCATTGGCGGATCGGGTAGTTTTTCCAACAGGCTGCAAGCTCTTTGTTTTTCCAGGGACTCTTAACATATCTCTGGGAATAGGTCCGGGGTTAGCATTTACAGGCAAAACCATGCTTTTGTTTTCAGATAGTTCCAGATAATTATTATTCCAGATATTTACTGCGATCTCTGCTGTTTTGCCATATCCGTTTACCAAAGAAACATCTAAAGGTTTTGTAGCAATATCCACAATATTCCCATGCCCTTTAAGTTGGTTGATTTTATCCGCGGGAATATCACCTATCAGAATGTGAGGCGGAAATCTATGGGTCATGCTGCCTCCCTGGCTTTCGATATATTCAATGTTCCGGGACATTGTCGATGTATCTGAAGAATTAAGGATTATAATAGAATTCCGGGCTGACGACGAGCCTGTTAACAAAAGCGAAACAATTGAAAAAAAGATAACTACCTTAAAAAGCTGTAAATTTACGATTTTTCCGATAACGAATGATATTCTTTCCTCAAGTCCTTTAGACGATGACACCTTCTCTACCTATCCTATCCTTTTTAATATTGTAGCTGCTATTCTGGCATAGCCGCTATACTGTATCCTTTGAACCTGTTGACTATAATGTTTTCGATGCGGAGGATGGGATTCGAACCCACGAACTCCTGCGAGACATGACCCTAAATCCTGCGCAATTTAAGTTCTATGATTGGTTGAAGCCAGGACATAATTTATTTGATGGTATCAAAGTTAAACAGTCAAAGAACTATCTTCCGGTTGAGCAGCTCATAACTCCCGATGATGTCAAGAAAATGATCTCGGTATGCAAGAGCCAGCGCGACCGTGCTATCATTATGTTGTTGTGGGATTCTGGCTGCCGATTAAATGAGGTCATGAGCCGAAATATCAATCATTTCCAGCCGGATGAGCACGGCGCTACAATGATAGTGAAAGGAAAGACCGGCATGAGAAAAGTCAGGTTGATCGATTCCCTCCCAGACGTTAGGCTATGGCTTAACCAGCATCCTCTTAAAAATAACCCTGATGCGCCTCTATTCGTGACTGAACGGCGATATAACCGTAAAGAGGGTAAAGTCCTGGAAGAGCGCAGGGTTGATCAGCGAACAGTCCAGAATTTGCTTAAAACTGTGAGCAAACTGGCAGGAATAGATAAGAATGTTCACCCGCACGCGTTGAGGCATGGACGACTTACTATGTTCGTGAGACAGGGATTCATGGAATCTGAACTTCGGATACTTGCAGGATGGGAAAAAGAAAGCGGGATGCCTGCGACCTATGTTCATCTCGCAGGCGGTGACGTGGATAAGAGCTCCTGGCTAAGAATGGATTGATTACGGATGATGGGGAACTTGTGTTCAAGACTCTTAAGCCTGGGAAGTGTCCACGTTGCGGTATTGACAACCCGATCGATGCTAAATATTGTAGTACGTGTGGCCTTATCATCAATAAGGACGCTGCTAAAGTATTTGATGAAAAGCGTGGAGGAATGGGACTTGAATTTATGGACATAATGCAGAGAGAACCCAGGATGCTGGAGATACTCAAGAACTTTACAAAGGAAGCTGAGGCAGCGCAGAAGATAGGGGGCGCAGGGGGCAAACCATAGGCGTCATTTTGACTTTATCCCTGCCCATTCAGCTTCTCTTTTGCACGGTGGATAATAAGAAAAGAACTAAATAGAAAAAAAGGCTAAGTCCATAAGAGGCTTAGAGGGTTAAAGCTGTACATGTATGGACAAAAGCTAAACCGGTTTAGCGTGGATTTCAAAAAAAGCGATATGCAGAAAGTATCAAGTAAGGTAAAGAAAAATAAACCTGTAATGTCCGGGTTCACCTAAAACCAGTAACTTTTTTCCAGCTTTCTATCCAGATTCGACATGCTCCGCCATAAAACATGAAGAAAACACAGGAACGACGGGGATCGCAGAATGAATGGCTTAAAATAGCTTAAAATCCTGTATGGATTCTATGGATACTATGGGTATATATATTATTTTAATCAGTCTCATTCAGGGATGCATTTAGAGCTATTTAATCATTTACCCATAGCCACCATACTCCCCATATGTCCCATATTTTTTCAAAAAACCTAATATAGAGGCAGCGTCATACTTTCAGTCTGAAACTTAGAGAGGATGGAGCGATGCCGGATGAGGACGACAGGAATAAGGGTGCGGTCATGGCGGCTATCAGGTGCGGGGAGTCTGAGACGATATACACAGCAAATTCAGCTCACAACGGCACGCTGACGGCGATCAAAACAAGGATTGAAACACATCAACCAAAAGTGACTTTAATCTTCACTACTACAGATATTAATATACAATATCTGTAGCCTATCGTGAGTCCTTTGAATCAATCACATTTAGAAATCCAAATCCAAAGGACGGCTTGGGCCCAGCCCCTATCAGCAGCCCGATTCTGAGCAACTGCTTTGCATTCTCATCCATGCTCTCAATGGTGTATTCGGCAGTTCCGGTATATGTATGGAACTCCCTCTTTCCGGCTCGCTGTGATGCACTCTTAACATTATGGAAGTGAACGCTTGAAGATTTCAGGGCTGCGTTGCATTTGAAATCGGGAATCTTAGTCCCATCGCCATATTCGTTAACATATAATATCAATCGCTGGCGGATCATGCCCAGGAGCTTATCCAGCGCAGGAGGAAAACCGCCGGTCTTAACCATAATCGGTGTCTCGAAGCCGATAGATAGTTTATCAGTAATCTGTACTCCGTCTGTGGCATAATCAGCAAGGTCGATTGTTTTCATGGCTCCAATGTTTATCGTACTGCCATCGTAAACTACATCTTTGGAGAAGCCGCATCTCATCTCTTCCAGTTTAAATTTATTAACATCATACCTTCTCTCAGAACCGATTCCGCTCTGCCCGAGCATGGAGAGCCCGAGGGCTACATGGGGAAGGTAGCGCGTAAACCTGCCGAATAGAAGGATATCCACATCCAGGAAACCGTCCTTTTCAACAGTGAAACTTTTCCCGAAAAACGGAGGGATAAAAACAATGGGCTTGGGAGGGGCGCCGTAACCCACCTTTGAGTCTTTTTTCATATGCGTGTAATAAAAGATACAGTCCTCTCTGGCATCGCATGAATAGCAGTCCCTCTTTAGATCAGAGCAGCAGGCGCGGCGCAGATGCACGCCGAAGCCGCCCCTAAAGGTGTTGCCCATCCAGTAGGGGAAGGTGACTGAAGTGGGGAAGGAGAGGCGGGCGGTGAGTCTGGCGAGGGGGAGCATATGAGCAGATATTCGGGTGAATCCATAAGTCTTTTGCTTTACAGCAAACAGCAGATCCAGAGAAGATGAAATATGTTCTAAGTGCTGCGGGATGAACAGAACCTCAGGGGGATGTGAGGAGAACTGCGTCTATTATAAACCGATAACAATGGGCAGGGAAGTGAATGAAGGGCTGCCTGTATATAAAGTACTGAAATCAAAGACCGAGGGAAGTTATGTTATTATTGTGTCACGAGAAAGAACAGATGGAAAACTCCAGTATATTGCTGTGTTGATAGATGCCTGGAAGATGGGTCTGAAGGACTGCTTCGGGAGCAATAATATCACAAAACAGGAATTTCAAAAAAAGCTCATAAAAATTTGGGGTAAGTTGACTATTTTTGCTGAAATAAGTCTATCTGAAGCGCTCTGGTTTGTTAAATACGGGCTCAGGATAGCGAAGGAGGTCAAAACCCGTATTCCCTTGGAATTTGAAGAGTTCAAATACATTCTCGGGAACATGGATGACGTTAAGGTGGAGGGTTCTCTGTACAAATGCTTCAAATGTGAAAAAGGGGAACTCTCAGACGAGGTAGTTAAGTTGATAAAAGAAGTTGCCGGGCATGATATGGCAGCACACGTTTGCGGTACGCCGGCTGAGACGATGATATATTGTGTGTGCGATGAGTGCAGATGATTTCCTCATGAAAAATCCCAGAGGATTGCCGGACATTAAGCTTAAGTAAAACATGGGTAAGGGCACAGGGCAGGGAAGGTTAAAAAGATGAACTATACTCTGACAAGGCGTGCTTTTAAATCCGCTATGTATTTTTCTTTATTTTTCCAGACGATATAATCTTCACAGGCTGGATGAGTCGGTATCTTTTTTGACTTTATCGCCTCATACAGCTCCTCTTTTGAGGCTGCGTTATACCTGTCCCTCAGGTCGGCTATATCCATTTCAGCAAGCCGTATCTCTTTCTCGATGAAAGAAATCAAGCCTCTGTGGATAAGCTCATCCTCAGGTATGCCTATCGCATGGCTAAGCTCTACCGCAACCGTTGAACCAGATTCTTCACAGGGCATGATGTACTTTTAGGTTTATAATAAGTTAAAGCATGTCATTATGGCGCAGCAGAAGTGGAGGGAGGCGGGAATCGATTAATCTGTGTTGCAATCCAAAAATCAAGATGCTGAACCGCAGATTTAATGCACGGAGCATTCGCAAATCGCATCCAGCCTTTGTTCTTGTCTGCGTCCAAGCATAGTAATACTATGGCTGCGCCACCAGAATATTATAAATAACATTAGATTAATTTGTGGCGCGTCCGTAAAATCCCGGGCAGCCTTCTCGTTCTGCACAGGCGCCAATGGTTGAACCGATGCGGCGGGAGCGCAGCAAAGATGGGCGCAGGGACGGGAGAGCGCAGCGCAGGTATATGCCGAAGCCGCCCCTGAAAGGTGCTGCCCATCCAGCAAGGGAAGGTGACCGAAGTGGGGAAGGAGAGGTGGGCGGTGAGTCTGGCGAGGGGGAGCACAAAGGTTAATCTGCAAATGCATCCTTAAATGTTTGCATCGCCAGCTATTAAAATTAATTCTGTCTATAATTGGGTTCATTATCTTGATTAAAGAAAACTACTAACCTATCTGAATGCCGTTCAATTTTAAAACCCAATATCATTGCCATATCGCAAAATGCTTCAAAGACCATTCGGGAGGGGGTTCTCATATCAACACCTCTGTATTTTTATTATTTTACCATGTTTCACCAGTACATAATCTCCGGCTCTAACGCTCATGGCGATATCAATATCCCATGTTTTAAATTTCTCATCTTGTTCGGCACATAAGATCGAAAAAGGTCTATGTGTTCTTTCGCCGCCTATTTTAATAACTTTCATTAAGCGACCGTAAGTTATTTGGGGCATTAGCTCATTCAATATATCACCTCTAATTGGGCATGGGCATGTGATTTCTTGACGGAAAACTTCCCCATGCTCAAATATAGGTGAATGATTGTTTTAGTCTAACTTATATTTTTTGGTGTAATATCCATACAGTTCTATAGAGCAAAATTTATCTACAATCAAGGCATATTAAGAATTGGTAATTATCCTTATAAAATGAGGATTGAAAAATAGACCTGTTAGGCTATTGCGATTTCAGCATTCCTCGTAAAATGAGGATATTTGAACCTTGAACTAAATCGTGCCTACTAAAGGTGCAATACTTTTATGCCATTTATTTTCGCAAAGCTTTACTAACTCGGCATCAAAGTTTGCCCCATCGATAGAAAGCGAATCAACTTCTTCAAATAACTCAATATCAGCTTTTCTAATCGATTTATCCGAAACTACAGGAACAAAAGGCAGCAAGACTCTCCAGTATTGTTGCGTCCTGTAATCATTAGTTTTGCCAAACTCGTATCGCAGCGGGAGCACATATGGGAATCCCATTCCTTCGCGCGCCAGCCCGAAAAGCAGTTTTTTACTTTTGGTTTTCAAGACTTCATGCTCTGATATTTTTCTGAGGGTTACTGGAAATTGGTTTGTAGTCAGTAGAACAATATCTCCAACCCGCTGTCTCAGATTTGAAACATATTCAGCAGAAAGCTCATCCGGTACAAGCAAATATGAATTTATCAAATTTGTATGAGCAACCTCGATTTCATGCCTGTCTCCTACAATATCTTCTTTACCTTTTATCTTAACAATTCTCTGCATTTCGAGACTCAGCCCAACATTGCTTGATGGAAAGCCGCCTAAAGCTATAAATTTTTTAAATGTTGTTTTATGTGAACTTGTATTTAGCAGATTTTGAACGATCCCGAATAAAACTGTTGGAGGGATCACAGGATATGTTCGTTCTATCCTGTATGTCGCAGGGTTGCGAATATGCCATCCGATAGCAGGATCAAGAACAATTTTAATCGCTTTCATTCTCAGAATCCCTGCTCGATCCGGCCTTTTCCAATTTTTCAGATTTTTTGGGTTTGACCTTGCTGCTGGATTTTACTGTTTTTGATTTAATATGACCTTTTGTACTCAAATATTGCAAAACATCTGCGCCTTCTTTGATATCAATATTGTTTACATCACCCTGTTTTAATAAAGCTTTGAGCGCATTTGCTTTTGCTTTTAGATCGTCTTTTGCCTTTTGCGGTTCACAGATTGTTAGATCAGGGCTGACCATAATATCAACTGGTAAATTTTTTGCTTCGGAAACAATGAGCAGTTCAGGCGTGAATCTTGCATCATGACGCGCAGTCATTACGGTCTGCTGATATGTCTGGTTCGTTAATACAGAACGCAGCCCATACCAGAATGCATCAATTATTTGCGCCTCATCTTCAAAGACGAATTCCAGATCTGTTTTTCTGCCTGTAAGCGTCAGATACGCAGTCCCAACTAAATGCGTCCCTGCTTTCACTCTTTCATAACTGAAAGGCTGAGGACTGACGTTCACACTTGGCGATTTTAACATAGTCTCTCTCAAACCTGTTATACAATCATCAGATTTTTCAATACTGACCATATCGCTAAAACTAACAAGGGAACTGTGCATTGTGTCCTTTTTTAACATCACAAATCCATGAAGGGCGCATCCAAGGCATTCACCGCATGGATTTTCAGTAGAATCGCACTGGGTTTCGTCTTTTCCAATATGATCCATCAATGCTTTTCGATGCTGCGATTTTACGCTGTTGCCGCTGCGCTTTGCTTTTTCAATGCCATCATATAAGGTTATCCTTTTATGAATATTTCCTGTTTCCTCAACCATATTTTCATTTAGCGGCGATTCGTTTTCTAATTTTATGAGATAGGTAACCCCGATTCGCTTAGTTTCAAAGTCTTTGTTATTTTTTTGTTTAATTAAGCTCATGTTCTTTCCTCCCATTGTTTTAATGAATATCCCAATTTTTCAAGTGTCTCCTTAAGAATAGCATCTTTTTCCTCAGCTTTTTTATACTGGTATGTATTTGTAAAAACCCGCATGTATCTGACAATCTCTTTTAACCCTTTTGTATCACAATAATTCAATGCTTTACTGAAGTCTGAAAGGAACTCTTCAGGGCGATCTATTCTACTCAAAACAGGACTTTTTCCATTATTTGTGATTTCTTCTATGTACTGTCTAATTGTCTTGTTCTTTTCCTTTTCTGGAATTGAATTGAAAAGAGCCATTGGTGAATTTATTGCCTGTTCAGGTTTCTTACCATCTTTTTTAGCCTGATACGCTCTTTCTGCGACAAAAAAGGTACTCACTCTTACCAACGGATTATCCCATTCATATTCATTCATATTTTGTATTGCCTCTTTATTTTTGAAATATTCGATTTTCATTATTTTGCCTCCTAAAACCTCAGCATCTAAAAGAACATAAAAATCCGTACTGATATCCATAAAAAACCTGCACATTGCTTCGCTTCTGCCTTTTGTTGTGTAAATATAGGCTGTATCGCTAATTATTCGTGGAAGTGTTTTTAGCTGTGCACCTCCATCAGCATAAGGCGATTTTGGGAAGAATTTATTTAAAAACATTGCAAACCTGGCAATTTGCTGGATTTTTTGAGAACCAATAACGTTCTCAGTGACAAATCCCCCCTGCCCTGTGGCAGATTGATTGAATACCATGAGGCTTATTTCACCATCAGCCACTATTTTGGCTATGATCGGCTGCACTTTTAATGAATTTAAGAGGTAATCAACTGAGGTTGTCCCATACCTTCTTGTTCTAAATAATCCAAAATATGACGAGTTTTCGAGAACCTTGTCGATTATAGTCGGTTCTTTTGTGTCGATTTTGAATCTGGGAATTACAGTATAACGCACTTTTCCATTTTTCCCAATGATATTAACTCTCCACAAAAAGCGCATATTGCTGATTAAACCAAGAACATATGCGCATCTTCTGCACCCCTTGAGCTGTTCATACGTTCCAAGAGGCTTCCAGCATTTATCTGCCACAAGACTTATTCTTTCAGTAATATCTGATTTTTTGCCTTCCACCAACCCACACACATTGCAAACATTACCTTTTTCATCACTGCTTTGTACACATCTGTGCGCTTTTATATCTTTTTTAATAGAATGAAGTCCCTCTATGTGTCCTGCAAATAACTCTTCCCCCTTATCTTTAAACTCAAATTCATCACCTGACGGTTCAAAAATTCTTTTTGTGAAATCACTTACTTTATCGGGATTTGCGACTTTTTTTGCTATATCAACCTTGCCGCGCCCGATTAATTTGCTAGTGTAATTGTAAGAAAGCAGTCCATCTTCAAAAACTTTATTTAAGTATTCATCAAAACTTTTATCTAAATCAACTGCATTATCAAGTTCAGAAACCATATTAGTCAAATCCACCATATTAACTTTAGCGCCTTTTTCTTGCAGGAATTTCAAAAAATCAACTGCAAATAACTGACAGATCGTTTTTCCTTCTTCGTTTTGCAAATTTGGAAATATGAGTTTCATGCCGCATCCCTTCGTACGTATTCAACAACTGATTCCACAGGAGAATTCAAACATATTTTTACAGTTTTTTCATCATCGGAAACTGTTTCAAATTTTAGTTCATCCGCTCGAATATTGATGCATGAAAGTTCTTTACTGACATCAGAAAAACCTGCTTCATACAGCGATTTTTTAATATCTGGTTTTTTCATATATTGTAGATAAATATTTTCACTTGTGAAACTTGCCAGGATGTCAACAGTTCTTAGAATATCTATAAGCGGTAGCGCCGATAGAAATTCGTGGTCAATTCTATCTACGGTTGTTCTTTTAATAATCCCCAGCCATTTTCCAGACAAAATTTTCCAGTCAGAGCGATTCGATATGAATTGTTCTATTTTTATTGCAGACTCGTCATCTATCAAAGTTCTATGATGTGCAAGAATTGCTAAAATATAAGGCAGTTTTAAATCTTTAAGGTCAGGATAATTATTCAGCCATTTAATAAAAGCTAACTCTTCATGACGAATGTATTGAAGTTTATTGGTTTTTATAGAATCTTGAAATTCAGGTCCTCGCTTTCCAATATCGTGAAGTTGAACCATCTTTCTTACCTCATCTATTGAATTATGATAATTTAGCGAATTTAAAACAGGCTCAACAAAAGCCAAACACAAATTTACATGACTGTTGTAGGTTTCAAAGAAATCATTCCCATGAGTTTTTGAGAAACAGTTTTCTGAGGGTAGCAGTTCATAAATATTATTCATTTCTTCATCACCCCTAAAATCGGGTCATAGTCCACACTTTTTGAAACTGCTATTGACCATGCATTGGGCTTATTTTTTCTCTCTCTGAAAGTGATTTTTTTGTCTTCTATATCATATTCCCTATCATAGAATTTAAATTCAGACAAATCTTTCGAAATACCATACAAGTACCGCAAATCTACCCTCACACAATTATCCATTACTTTATCATCTTTATGGATGTCTTTACCAAAATAAATATAAACCGGTGTGGAATCCCTTGTTGGTATATTTATCCATGCATCCCCAAAAGCAGACAGCGATTCAAATGCACTCAAAATAATTCCTCTCGCCTTTGATTCGGCATTGCCTTCAAGTGCCGGAGGAATCACACTCTCAACAAGTTGTTTTTCCAGAGAAAAATCATAATTTTGATTACCTGGCAACCCCTTTAACATCTGAATAACTGGCTCTATTTCAGACTTTTTATATGGCAAAGGTTTTTCTTCTTTTGAGTACAGCAGGAATATACTTCCTTCTTCATTTTTCCTTCGAGCGCATCTGCCAATCCGCTGAACAAGCGAATCACCTGTAGCAATTTCAGTAATCAAACATGGCGCGCTGATATCAATTCCAGCCTCTACAACCTGAGTAGCTACGATGAACGAGTTGTCTTTCGTAAAATGCTCCCTTATTTGATTTTCTTTCTTTTCTCTGTCTTCATGTTTGAATCTACTGTGCAGCAATAGAACATTTCTTGCGCCGCTACTTAATTTTTTAAATAAGTCCTGAGCCTTACCAACTGTGTTGCAAACTATCAAAGCTTTTGAGATTTTATTTTCATTAATTATTTCTTCGACCTTTGATGCAAAATCATTGAATTCAACAATCTTTGCGATTTGTTTTTTACCAGTAAAACTCATCCACTTATCATCAGGAACTGGAATTTTTTTGTAATCTTTTTCGTCTTTTAATTCTAAAAATTCTATCTTCTTATCGCTAAGGGTAGCAGTCATAACGATATGATGCGCTCCTCCCTCTCTTAACAATTTAAAGGTATAGCGCGCCAGCGTATGGGTGTAATTATCATACATCTGCGCTTCATCAAAAATAGTGGTTGAATTAAAAATGCGAGCAATCGGCAAATCCCTGAATTTCTTAGGTGTCAAAGAACTGCGATAAAGGCGCGCAATATAACTATCCATTGTCGTAATAATTATATCATGGGCGTAAAGCTTTGACTCCCTTTCTTCCCCATAATCGGTGGCGATACTTATCAGTTTAGGATCGCTGAATCGAGTCTGCTCCAAATCAACAATTCTGTAGCCTAACTCCTTTACAACATCTGGTTTTCCTTCTTTTCCTTCGATTAGCTCTATAATGTCCTGTTTTATGCTTTTAAGAAGCGTAGTAGTCGGTAAAACATAAATCAAATGCTTGGTCGGGCGCTCTTTCAGCCAGTTATATACTACTGCAAGCGTTTTTCCGCTCCCACACGGCGCGAGAAGAAGCGCATTTTTCCGCTCACGCATCGGCTCCTGCATTGCTTTTTGGTGATCGTATAATTCAAGCATTTATTACCAACCCTCTCTTTCCATTGCCCAACCGCCGCGCCTCCTGCACCCAATTGCAGCCTCGTTCCGCCATCCTTCCATAGACATCCCCGAAGTTCATGGATGGAACTATGCAGTTTCAATATTTAACTTTTTCGCTTTAATATGCACTTGTTTACCATTTACCTTCACAAATATTATGAATACATATACTTTCCAGCATCAGGGCTTATTAAAAACATAGAGCGATCCCGCATCGGCACTATATAAGCATGCAAACATAAACCGCAACATTTATATTTATTCTGTGGACTATACTTGCATATGGATAAAGAGTTCCTGATAAGCTATCTCAAAAAAAGAAATTACTGGTGGCAAACAAAAAATGTCGCACCTTCGGACAGAGGAACTCAGAGACAGGATTATCTCGACAGGATACAGGAATCCGACAGACTTGAAAGGATCATCTGCCTCTCAGGGATAAGACGGAGCGGAAAAACAACCATACTGTACCAGTACATCGACCTTCTTCTCAAAACAAAAAAACCCGAAGAGATCGTCTATGCAAAAATGGATGACCTCATCGGAAAAATTACTAGCGTCCACGATATCCTGAACACGTACCATGAACTCACAGGCATAGACCCATCCAGAGAATCAACATACTTCCTGCTTGATGAGATACATGTCATGAAGGAGTGGCAGTTACAGTTGAAATATTACATAGACGCCCATGCAAAATGCAGGTTCATAATATCAGGGTTATCGAAAACCCTCCTGTATCTGGACCCTTCAGAAAGCCTGGCAGGGCGGATAAGGTTCCTTGACGTTTTCCCTCTGACGTTCAGAGAGTTCCTGGAATTCAATAATATTGATCTTTCCGGGATGCTTCCACAAAAACCCGACCTTGAGAGTTTTGAAGATATTGAAAAAGCATACCACGGCATTATAGCACATAAACAGAGCATTCTGCATTTTCTGGGTCTGTACTTCGATACGGGAGGGTATCCTGAATGGTTCAAGATCAGGGATATGGAGCAGTGGCACAGAACTATTGTTGAGGATTATTTCGCCCTCATCCTGTTCAGGGACATCGTAAGCGTGTTCAAGGTGAAGGACCCCATACTTCTTGAGAAAATGGTACGGGATATTGCGGCAATTTCCACTAACAGGTTCACCTACAAAGGATTATCCGAAAGGCTCGATATTGACCGGGAGACCATTAAACTCTACCTTTATTACCTGCAGAGTTCCATGATGGTGTTCGTAGCAGATGTTTTTGCATCCTCAAAAAAAGCGGAAAAGATGCGGGCAAAGAAGCTATATTTCTGGGAAGAAGGACTCAGGAGAGCACTTACTCTGGACAGGGACGACGGTAAAGCGGCAGAAAATATAGCGGCATGGCACCTGATTAAAAAGGGCCGAGAGTCGAAACCGTTCTTTGAGCCTTACTACTGGAAGAATAAACATGAGGTCGATTTTGTATACGATGACTCGAAAAAAGTAATTCCCGTCGAAATTAAGTACAGAGAGCATCCCACAAATGCCGATCTGAAAGGACTTACGGAATTCATGGAGATGGAAGATCTGAACATCGGGATAGTCGTGACAAAAGACACTTTCAGGAAAGGAGAACCTGGAGGACGCCGGGTATTGTTTATTCCGATATGGCTTTTCTTACTGCTGATATGAACGTGAAGATCCTCTTTGTACACCTCAACTCCTCACTCATACACTATATATATTCATAACTCAGTAAAGAATATATACGTTTATATTCAAAATACAGATCAATGACAACCAGCCTCACACTCATCTCAACCATCTACTCCATCGAGCCTGTCATAGTCTGTGCCACCCGTTTCTCACCCTCGCGCATCATTCTGCTGACTGAGGAGAAAGCGCCCGAAGAGAAGACACGTGCTGAGAAGATGATCACAGATACCCTCGGCTCTGTCCTCAAAGTGGAGAAGAAATATACGACTGTCTATGACGTGGTAAAAGTTGCACGGGATGTTGCAGCCATAATCGAGGAGGAGAGCGCTAAAGGGCAGAAGGTCATCGTGAACGTCTCAGGCGGCAGGAAGCCCCAGGCATTCGGCGCGCTCTTCGGCGCCTATGCACGGAAAGAGATGGTAGAGCAGGTGGTCTATGTAACTGAGGAAGACCAGTTCGTACTTGAGTTCCCGCTGCTTGGATTCGGCATCTCGGACACAAAGCGCACGGTACTTGAGCAGCTTGATAGCGGCGAGACCTCTGTGAGCAAGATAGCGGTAAAGATCGGCATTTCCAAGGGCATGGCTTACAGCCATCTCAGGGAACTCAAAGCAATGGGTTATGTGAGCGAGGGGAACGGCTTCAAGATAACCAGCGCGGGGAGGATCGCGATAATATGAATTGCCTCGTAGTATACTATATAACGGATGACGGGCAGCGGAAGAGGCTTGCTACCATGCTCCAGACCTTTGGTCTTGCCCGTATCCAGTACAGTGCTTTCAGAGGTGAGTTGAATGCCAACGACAGGGCTGTGCTGGCGAGGAGAGTGAGCCAGTTCGTGAAGGATGAGCATGACAGCATCTTCATAATACCCCTGTGCGACCGGTGTACAGGCACAGCAGAGATTATCAGTAACAGCGGCGCATGTCTGGTAAAAGACTCAAGCGTGCAGATTGTGTGATACTATGGTGTACTATCTAAACGATATAGAGCACAAGCAGCTCGTAAAGAAGCTCCGCCCCCTCTCAAGGAGCGTTGGAGTAACAGAGGAACTTCGAGGATGGAGCTGGGACAATTCCCCATTGAAACCCTACCACGATGTCAAGTTACCGATGTACTCTATATGCAGCAATTACTGTCCAACGTCAAGTGATGTCTACCTTAAGCATGTACTTAAAAAGAAAGGTGAGATGACGTACCCTGTCTCTCTGGGTTCTGTTACCCATGCTGCAATAAATGAGGCATACAGGCAGATACGGCGGAAGAACTTCAATCCAGCGTTTGAAGAGTGGTATAATTTGCAGAAATTTGAGACTCACATCCAGGGAAACCTTGAGCTTATAAAACAATATGCAGCGATGGTCTGGAAGCATGTCCTCACCAACGCCGAATCTAAATTCAGAGATGCCTTGAGCAGCCAGCCGTATTCCACAGAAGAAGACATGATCGCAACTTCAGCGCCTTTCCTCATTGAGCATAAGATCAGCGGTGAATTGATAGGATGCAGCGGCATCCTGAGCATGGACTGCTATGACTACCTGCACAATATCATGTTCGATGTTAAAACCGGCATAAAAAAGGAAGAAGTGAACCCCTTCAAGCTTTACGCAACAGGCTATGCTCTTGTCTTTGAGAGCATATACGAGGTTCCAGTAGATATAGGATGCACGGTTTTTCTGAATTTTAAAGATGATCGCCTCCTTGTTGAGCGAGACCTTTTCCACATCAGCGATGACCTCCGAAGCTGGTGGATCGAGGAAAGGGATAAAAAGTTAGAAATGGTCTACGAGGAGAAAGACCCCGGCATGGCTGAATGCGAGAGGCGATGCATGTATGCGGCAGAGTGCAGGGCGTAAGGGCGATAAGAACATAAACGCAAATTTTTAATAGCATGCGTTAAATCAGATATGCAGTGATGTCGATGGGGCGCAAGAAATATTTCGATAAGGAATTTGAAAAATGGCGGAACTGACAGAAGATGCAATAAGGGAAATTTTTGGCGATAAAACATTTTTCAAGGGACTTGATTATTATGAAGGCGGCAATGTCCTGACCACTGTAAAAATAGAGAAAAGACTTTACGCTCAGGTGCGGGGAGTGCTGCAAAACCGTATGAAGTCAGAGCCTCTATCAATGAAGTAATAAGCACGGAATGCACCTGCCCTTTAGGATCCATGTGCAAGCATGGCGTGGCTCTTCTCCTGAAATGGATTCACGAGCCTTCATCGTTCATTGATGCTAATCAATTCCTGCTGTCGCTGGAAAAAATGAACAAACGTGAAATAATCAGTATTATAGAAAAAATACTGAAACAAAATCCTTCCCTGATCAATGAATTTCTCATGGAGAAAGAGGACAAACCTGAGATAAATATAGATGCCATCTCTGAGAAAATAGGGTGGCGCCCAGAGTCACGCCTCTGGAGGGCGTGTCCACGTATCGCGCAGCGATACGTGTTGTGTGGGAGTCGAGATCCGTTAGGTTTCGGCATGATGAACGCAGATTTGTTGCTACGCATCTGCGTTTATCGGCGTTCATCTGCGGTTAATATATTACGGAAATTTAAGAATTGTGCTATAGATATGATTTTATAATTTGAGTTTGATTTAATCCAAACACCGCAAAGAACGCCAAGAACGCGAAGTGTAGTAACCAAGTTCTTTGCGAACTTTGCGTACTTTGCGGTGAGAGTTCTATGCTACCTCAACAGGTCAGCGGACATTAACACTATTACTTTCACTTCGCGCCTGGCATTACTATATAAAAATGCCGTTTCAGTATAACGTCTTGTCATGTCGAGGTGGTATAGGGAATGAGAATAGTCATCGACCATCGTGAGATGCGCTCCGGAGTGGCAGAGGCGCTTCGTAAGCTCGGCGCCGATATTGAAATCGCTACCCTGGAAGTCGGCGACTACGTTGTAAGCGACCGCGTAGCATTCGAAAGAAAGACGGTGGATGATCTCTTCGCAACCCTGCTTGAACGCCGGGAGCTATTTTCGCAGCTCATGGACATGGCAAGGTCGTACAGGCTGCCCATCCTGATCATCGAGGGTGAAGACCCGTTCTTCTTTTCAGGTCGCAGGGTGCACCCCCTGGCGGTACAGGGCTTCCTCAATTCTATTGCCCTCATGCGCATCCCCACTCTCTACACGCTAAATGAGGCAGAGACGGCACAGGTTATCGGTATGATCGCCGCGAAAGAGCAGACGGACAAAAACAGACCTTTCAATCCGCATGGAAAGCGCAGCCGTCTCTCGCAGAGCGAGGCGAAGGAGTACACACTGTCTTCGATCCCGGGCATCGGACCCACGGTGGCAGGGAATCTGCTGCGGCACTTCGGCAGCGTGGAGAAGGTAATGACAGCGCCGGGGGAGGAACTGATAAAGGTGGAGCGCGTCGGGGCGGGGATCGCGGGGAGGATAAGAGAGTTTGCGGGAGGGAGGTATGAGTGGAAATGATTGCGAAAAATTTATACAGAAGCAGGACGTTGTTGAGGGCATGGGTGGTCATAAGAATTATGAGAATATTGTGATGGCGGCGGTGGTGCATGATATAGGGAAGTTCTGGCAGGGGACGACAAAATCAAATGAGGCACAAATTAGAGGTATCTATTGAATGAAGGAACTTAATGAGTTTGCAGATGAAATCTACAATAAAAATCTCAATGATCTTAAAGATAGAGAGTATGTCTTAGCTGATACAAGAATCAAAAATGTATCTCTTTACGATCATCAGGTTCTAACGGCTGGCATTGCAGTGGCTACAGTTAAAGAACTTTTAATAAGAGGAAAATCACCAGAAGAAATTTGTCGAGAAAAAATATCAGAAAAAGATCTAATTTCTGTTATACGAATAGCTTCTTTGCTTCATGATAGGGGAAAGGATCATGAAGAAAAATATAAAAATCATCAAAAACGTAGCGCTGAGCACTCAAAAAAATTGCTTGAAGAAAATGGCATTGAACAGCCCTATTTCAATCTAATCCTTTCAGCAGTAGAAAGACATCATTTAGATTTCAATCCTAAAACTCTTCATGAAAAAATCGTTTGCCTTGCTGATTCATTAGCCTCTGCTGGAGATAGACCTGAACTTGCAAAAGCAAAAACCAGAGAGGAACTTCTTAGAGTTTCAAGAAGCAACCGTGAGCTCTATAATGAGGTATTTGAAGGTAAGAAAGGACTTGCAGTTTTTTTAGGAGATGTAGATAGAGTACATTCATACGTATTTGAAACTTCAAAGTTACCAGAAATTCGGGGGGGTAGCGAGCTACTGAATTATCTGAATAATGATTGTTTGAAAGAACTATTTGAAAATGAACTTGCTAAAGAATGCCTTGTTTATAATGGTGGAGGAAGTTTTCTCGCAATAACGCCAGCTAAAATGGCAGATCCAATTATAAAAAAAATAGAAAAAGTGTATCTTGGAAGATCCAGGATTGTCACAATAACCTGTGCCAAAAAAGAGATAGATTATTTGCAATTTGCCCGTGGTATGCCGCCTTATGCAAATGAAGATATACGAAATCTGAAAGGCGAAGGTATTGGTAATTGGTTGATTGAGAGTCATTTTGGTAAGGATCAAGGCAAATGGTTTAAAAAAATAAATGGAGAAGAATGCGAAATTTGCAGGAAAAAAGGTTTTGGTGAGATAGTTGCACCTCTTTCAATTGAACTTCGACGGAAGAAAGATATGAAAGAGAATATTCCATTTTATGAAGCTCTACCAATAGGAAGAAGGTGTAATTCTTGTGGAAAAAGGGTAGCAGTTGATAAAAAAGTATATGAAAAAACAGGAGAAGAATTATGGTTATGTAATATATGTAAAATCAAAAGAGAAAAAGATGAAGACAAAGATGCAGGTGGTAAATTCTACTTTAGAAAATACTTTAGGGATTTTCTTAATACTAAGAATGTTGAAGTACAAGATTATTATTCTAAATTTCCAGAAAATCTGGATGAATTAACTGAAGAATATGGTAGCTATTATGCTTTTATTTATGCTGATGGAAATAATATAGGCGCTTTGCTTGAAGAAATAAAAACGCCAGCACAGTACAGGCATTTTGCAGAAAAGCTAAAAATTGCTACAGAAAATTCAGTATTTGAAGCGATATTTGAGACATTTGGTAAGGAAAAAATTAAAAAATTAGAAAAACTGCCATTTGAAATTATTAACATTGGCGGTGATGATGTTACGATAATCACAGCAAAACCTTTTGCATTCAATCTCTCAAAACTGCTTCTTGAGATATTTGAGAAGAAAACAGAGAAAATAGCCAGAGAATTTGAAAATGAAAATTTACCAAACCTTACGATGTCACTTGGTATGACTATTTGTAAAGCAAAATATCCTGTCTATTACGCGGAGAAAATATCAGAATCACTTCTAAAAGAGGCAAAAAAGAAGGCAAAAGAAGGAAAACAACTGAAAAGTGCTGTTAATTATATTTATTTAAAAACAGATATCGCATCAGACTCAGCGAAAGAATTGTTAGAGATGTATTTTGAGAGAAAGAAAGCCAAGGTATCTTTAGTGATGCGACCATATATTCTTGAGGATTTTGATTTTATTTTTAAAAAAGCACAGGAAATACGGCAGGAAAAATTGCTGTCAGCATCTCAAAGAAAAGCTTTTCAGCAGGCATTGGCAAAAGGAAGATGGGAAGCATTTAATTTTATATTTTATCAAATAGCAAGAATGCCCGAATATAAGAGAGGTAAATTAATAGATATTATAAAAGAACTATCTAATAAATTTAGCTGTGATGATGAGAATTATCTTTGGAAATTAGAAACAGATTCTGATATCATGTACTCTACTCCCATATATGATTTATTAGAACTTGTTGAAGTAGGAGGAGAATCCTTTGAATAGACTTGAGGTAAATATTATGTTTTCGTTGAAGTCCCCATATCATGTGTCTGCAGATAGGGTTTCTTTCGGCGTTGATAAAGCGATCTGTCTTGATCCACGAGATAACAGAATCTTTATCCCTGCAACTTCGTTAAAAGGAATCATAAGGCATAATCTTGAAAGTACTTTAAATCACAAAAATAAGAAAAGTTGCATTGCTCCAAAGCCAGAAAATATGTGCAATGAATGCAACATATGCAAATTTTTTGGTTCTCCTAAAAATAAGGCTCTTTTGTTGTTTGAAGATGCAAGAGTTGAAGAGACAGAATTGAGTAGTAGAATGGGTGTCGCAATTGAAAGAAGAAGAAAAACAGCAAAGGAAGACCATCTGTTTTCCTATGAGATAGGATTTGGAAAACGTTTTTCAACTAAAATTAGAGGATTTTTTTCAAAAGACAATGATGCCATAACTGCATGTGTTCTTCTATACATAGGTGCTAAGCTTGGTTTTGCATTAGGGGCAGGCAAATCCAGAGGTCTGGGATGGGTTAATATAGAAGACTTTAATACATTCATAAATGGAAAAGAAATTTTTATTGATGAAATAAATAAAAAGACAATGGAGCTATTACAATGATGCAGTATATTGCAATCGAGCTTCAATCATCAATTCATATAGGCGAAGCAAAGCCTGATTTTAAATTTTTACCAACACAGGAAATTATTCCAGGTAGTGTTATCAGAGGCACATTGGCTTAATATATGAAACTCCATGGTAGAGTATCCGAAATAACAGATTATGTTAAGGATATGCGATTTGGATTTTTCAGTCCATCCGATAGTCCATTGAAATTACCTTTACCGTTCCCTGAGACTACTTTAAGCTGCAAAAAAGAAGGTGGATTTAAACAAAAAGGTCATGGGATATTCGACTCGCTTCTTGCAAGAATAGCATATATAGAGTTACAGAAAATAAATGCTGTTTTTCCAGTGCCATTTAATTTTAGATGCCAAGAATGTGATGAAAGAGTAGATAGGTTTCCAGGATTTTATGTCAAAGAAGGCTCTGAGTATAAAAAAATATCTATAGATAAAAATTCGCAAACGAAAGTTGCAATAAACCGAAAAAGAAAAACAGCCGAGAAAGAAATGCTTTATAGTATCACTGGAATCAGTCCTATGGCAAAGGTAAATGGAAAAGGCGCGGTGTATATAGGAAGAATCGATGCGCCTGTGGAAAAAATTGATTTCCTTCTCGAAGCTATAAATGAAATGGGTATTGGAGCTTTTACGACAAGAGGGTTTGGCAAAGTCCAAGCTGAAAAGAAAGATATCAATGTCGATAAGTATGTCGAAAGATTGACAGACAGAGTAAAAACAGTCAATAATAAATTGAAAGAAGTATGGAAACAGATATATTCTATTGCTTTGAACAAAAATGAACTTCCTGCCGAACCTGAAGAATATTATTTTACAATAGACTTGCTATCGCCTGCATTAATAAAAAATAATGGAATACCTTCACTAAAATTGGAATTGAATTTTAATAGAACTAAAATGACTCCAATTTTTTATTCCACCGCACCTGTATTTATTGGTGGGTGGTCCACTGCATGGGGATTACCAAAAGAAACAACCTACGGCGCAAAGATGGGAAGTACTTATGTTTTTAAAATAAAGGAAGAGAGTGATAGTATGTATCAGGCGCTTGAACAAATCGAACAAAGAGGTGTCGGTGAGAGAAAAGACGAAGGTTATGGAGATGTATTGATATGTCACCCGTTTCACAAAGAGGTGATGCCTGTATGAATATAGAATTAAAGCAGAAAATAGATGACGAATTAGACTGGCTGATAGAAGATGGGAAAAAATTAATTGATGATAAATGGGAATCTATAAAAAAAGAAAACGTTGAAGAAGCTCAGATGAGAAATTTGCTTGAGATGGGTACAACGTCTGACTCTCTCAAAGCACTGGAATTATTTATCCAGTATCAAATTGGACGAAGAAAATTGCCTAAAGATTTTGGGAATCAATTGATACAAAAAATAAATGTGCTTACAAATAAGGCGAGTGAAATATCAAAAAATCACTCAGAACATAAAAAAGAGGTATTACTCAGACTGGTTAGACAATATCTTGGGCACATGAATAGATACTTCGTTTATCGGAAAAAAATATCCACTGGAGAGATAAAATGAGTGATTTCAGCTCTTTTGATAATCGCTATTATATTATCGCAGACATTGTAATGGAAAGACCACTGCATATCGGCAGGGGTGCATCCTTAGAACCAATAGGAACAGACCTTCCTGTAATCAAAACTCCTGATGATAAACCCTACATCCCTGGCTCATCTATTAAAGGGGTTCTTAGAACACAATTCGAAAAATATGTAAGAACAATGTTCTCTCAAAATGTAAAATTAAATGGGAAACAACTAAATGCCTGTGACATTTTAGATGAAAAAAACAGATGCATCACGGTAAAAAAAAGAACTGATTTTGAAAAAGAAGTAAAGCAAACATACAAAAAAGAAGAATATGATGAGAAATTAACTCAAAAAATCATAGAGAACTCCTGTACAGCGTGTATATTATTCGGCTCACATGAAATGGCATCGAAAATTTATATTAAAGATGCTTTTTTAGATAATGTCCCCATTAAAACCGAAATTAGAGACGGCGTGGCTATAGATAGAGATACAGGAACCGCAAAATCAGGTGCAAAGTTCGACTATGAAATAGTCCCTGCCGGAACATCTTTTAAATTTGAAGCAATTATAGAAAATGTAGAACTATTGGAACTCGGATTATTTGCATTGATCCTTAAATCATGGGAAAGAGGCGAAATAGTAATAGGCGGCAAAACATCTGCGGGGATGGGGTGGGGAATGTTAAAAAATATTGAACTTAAATGTGTAGAAAAGTCTGATATAATTGATTTTCTTGTTTCGGGAAAGAAAAAACCAGCAGATTTGAACGAGTTTGTGAATCAACTAAGGAAAAAATTGAAAAAAGAAGGAGATGTCCATGCATAAGGAGAGACATAATAACTTAGAACTTGGTATCAGATTAACACCAAGATCGCCACTTTTGATTAAATCTAGCGGTATTTCTCCAAATCCTTCACTGCCAGATATGCAGTTTGTAAGAACCTTTGTAAAGGGTATAGAAACGATATATATACCTGGCGCGTCTCTCAAAGGGGTTTTCAGGAGCTATGTAGAAAAGATTCTGCGAACAAAAAAAGGAATTGATGGGGCTTGTGATATTTTTGATAAAGGCAAAACATGCGCTAAGGAGACTGAGAAAGAATTACCAGGTAATGAAATATATAAAAACTCTTGTTTAGCATGTAAAATGTTTGGAAGTACGAAGCTAAAGAGCAGGATTTCATTCATTGATGCCTATCCGTCAGGTGAGATAAAAACAGAAACTCGATATGGAGTTGCTATCTCCCGTCTAACTCATGCAGTGGCACAGGGTCCATTTGATATGGAAGTTGCAGTATCAGGAAGCTTTAATTCAAAAATTTATTTAGAGAACTTTGAACTTTGGCAGCTTGGAGCGCTTGCATTAGCTATCAGAGGACTTAACGATGGGCTTATCAGGATTGGATTTGGAAAAAACAGAGGATTTGGAGAGGTTGCAGTTAATATTGAAACGATTCAATTTACATTTTCTTCTGAGCTGCCAGAAAAAGAAATATGTGGAATAGGAAAAATCGTTAGTGAGGACGCTGCAAATAAATATGGATTGGTAGGTAATGATATAATTATTATAGAATCAAATCCAAGTAAAACAGAGAATGAAATAATTTATACAAAAAGAGAATATTCTCCTAAATCGTGGGAGGAGATTTCTAATAAGGCTATATCACAACTGAAAGGTATCTTATCATGAGAGGATATATCTATTTTGGAACCGTGAAAATTGAGTTACTTGAAAAATTTATGAAAGAATTCTTTTGTGAAGATGAGATATTTTATATTAAAGAGACAATTGATTCATATAAACTAAGTCCTAAGCTTGAAATAAGTATAAAGGGAAGGGCATTTTCAAATAAAGGAGAAGTACGTTGGGAGGAAAAAGAGGGAGCGTATAATACGCTTATTCTGACAGAAGATAAACTTGAGAACATACCTGCTGGTATTTCAGAGGTTAATGATAACTGGATAGTTGAGCATGATATGAAATTCCATCTTGTTCCCCTTCAAATGGGGCATATATCTCCAAATTTCAAAGAATATCCTAATGGCGCAGAATATATCCGAGCTTCAATATATAAGAGAAATGGAATTTCAAGTTTTATTAGTCCAAGGAGGTTTGAGAAATGAGATATATCGGACAAGCAGAGCCAAAACCCTTTGCTTTTATTGATATAAAGGGTGAGCCAAAAAGAAAAAGTTATGTATCACATGATGCATTTAAAAATCTTACTGGCAAATTAGAACTTACCATTGAAGTTATTTCTGAATTCCTTTTTGTTGGCTCTGGCAACTATCATTTTAGAGAGAAAGATAAGCTTGTGTATTATTCATTTTTTAAAACTAATCAGAATATCACAATACCTGGAACAAGTATAAAAGGAGCTGTTAGAGGTGTTGCAGAAGCTATTTCTAATTCGTGCGTGATTTTAAAAGGCAATACGGAAAAATTAGTACTTAATCAATGTAAATTTGAGTTAGAAAAGGATTATTTCCAATTATGTCCTGTTTGTAATCTTTTTGGAATCACAGGTTATGGCGGAAGAGTTTGTTTTTTAGATGCGAATCCATTAAAAATTGAAACAGATATAGTAAAAATCAGTGAGCTCTGGGGTCCGAGAGTCAACAAGAGTAAACGAAAGTTCTACCAAAATAAGAAGTTCAATCCTGTAGGAAATTTGAAACCAGAAAAAAATTATAGATTTGTTGAAGCTGTTAAGAAAGGGAGTAAATTTAATACAACATTAAGATTTGAAAATGTTACAGAAGGTGAACTTTCTCTTATATTATATGCTATGGGTGTAAATCAAGATTATATGATAAAAATAGGTGGAGCAAAGCCGAGATGCTTTGGAACTGTAAGGTTTATTTCAGGAAAATTTCAGGTTTTAAGTGATGATTTAGTATCTTTCGATGAAAAACCCATCACAGAGATTATGAAAAAGGATGAGTTAATTGAAAAAGACCTTCTCAGTTTATTCAAAAAAGAAATATCTAAGCAAGATGAACTTTGTCCAAAAGGGATGTACTGATGGATACTGATAAGAAGATTGAGATAGCAGATAGGATATATAAAAAATTAGTTAATGTTCAAAGAAGTGATTGGAATAAATGGATGTATTACGTTGAACAGAATGGTTGGGAAAAAGCAATATTATTATCAAATACTTTGTCAAAATCTCCAATGTTGAGATCTATGCCTCAGAAAAATTATCTTAAAATATATGACGTTTTTTCCAAAGAGAGAGAAAAATTTGAAAAAATGAAATTATCAGATGTTATAGAAATCTTAGGATATATAAGCTGGAAATTGGCAAATCCCATTGGCTTTGGAATGTGGAAAGATGAAGCGAAAACCAATGATGGGATATCTCATAGATACTAACGTATTCATTGAAATATTTAAAGATACTAATGTATTTATTAAAATATCTAATCAAGAACCAAAAAATGAAGATTACTCACCGCTTGAAGATGTTTTTGAAGATTACCCTATTAATAAGCGTTTTACAACAGCTATTAACTTACTGGAACTTTACAATGGAGCAAGAAGTAAAGGTTACAAAGAGATTGAAAAAATTGATTTGTTCTTAAAAGATGAGAAGATAAAAATATTTCCAATAACAATAAATGATTCAAAAAAAGCGCTTACACTCATGAAAAAATATGCACATAGGGTTGGTCTGAAAGATAAAGATGCATTAGTTGCCGCAATTTCCATAAATAGAAATTGCCACTTAGTCACGATAGACAAGGATTTCAAAAAAATAAATAGAGCAGAGCAGCTTTATGATGAAAAATCGAGAGCACAAAAGTTTGAAGAACTTAAAAAAGATGGTTTAAAAGTTATAACATTATCGGGGTATGAAAGGGAAATAATAAATGTCTAAAAAAGTTTTGATTTCAACTCTGGGCGAAACTCCATCTGTAGTTACCGAAGCTCTCGATGTTTTAAAAGACAAAGGCATAAAAATCGATGAAGTTGTTTTGCTTACTACTATGGATTCAGATACTGAAGAATCGCTTAATCTTCTTTATGAGCACATTCAAGGTTATTATGGAATATCCAAAATATTTCCTGAGCAGACTAAAGCATACAATGACATAGATGATGAGAAATCTTTAATGGAGTTTATGGAGAATGCATGCAAAACTCTTAAAAAATATAGAGACATGAACTCTGATATATATGTATCAATAGCCGGCGGTAGAAAAACAATGTCTGCATTGATGGCATTAGCTGTACAAATATATGGCGCTAAAGAACTTTTTCATGTTATCGTTACAGATTCAGAATTAGAAAAGAAAAGCAATATCGGTTACCTTAGATCGTTTCCAAAAGATGAAAAAGTAAAATTCCTTCATCCACCAAAGGATATAATAAAAATCGTTAGAATGCCTTTCATAGGCTTATTTCCATGGATTTCTGATATTACTAAAGCACTTAAGGGAGATTCCGTTGAGAAAAAAGAAGTGAAAGAACTATTAATATATAATAACCTTATTAAAAACAATGTACTCACAGATGAGGGTAAAATGTTTTTGAAAATTTTGGAAAAGGTGGAATCTATTCCAGAACCCTGCAAAGAGAGAAAATATTTGAAACTACAGGAAGTTAAGCATCATAACAGTAGAGAAATCGCTGAGACGGCAAAGGAAATAATGGATCATTTCAGCTATGTTTGTGAGGTAAAGCCTATCGAATGGAGAGAAGGACAGACAAAGGTGAAAATTAAGGAAAATATCATTGAGGTTTACTTTCCTCACAGGAAAGGGTTTAATCTTGGATTGATGCTTATAACTACCGCAAAAACTCAGGGGCAATTAGAGGCTGTGAAAAATGATATTGAAAGTTATTTGAAAATTAGTAGGTTTTAATATTGAAATGAATCTTTTAGAAAAATTGAATAAATACATCGAAACAGGTGAAGAAACTCCAAAGATTGAACTTAAGCGAGAACTTAACATAGAGACCAAACCAAATAAAGCTGAATTTACTAAGGATATTTTAGCTATTGCCAACACAAAGGGATGGTATGGCTACATTATTATAGGCGTTTTGGATAAAAAGCATCGCACAGCCAGTAATCCATCAGATTACATAGTTGGCTTTTCGGCAAATAGTGATGAATTCCGTTGTCAGATTATGGATATACTTTCTAACTATTGTGAACCAGTTCCTACAATTGAATATCAAGAGTTATCCCACCCAATTGGGAAAAAGATTGGCTTAGTGATTATACCCCGCCCTACAAATCGGCCTTATCTTATAAAGCGAGGGGGTGAAGGAATAAATGACGGGGACATTTTCATTCGGCGTGGAGCGGCTACTTTTAAAGCTAACCGTCATGAAATAGATGAAATGAAAGGCTCTGCAAATTCTGTTGTTATCATCAACTTTGCACACCCAATTACTGATGCTCAGCGTGAGCGAGTTCAGCAACAAACAGGAAGCAAAATAGAAGATATTATAAACATAGAGACCAACTTCGATTTGCAGAGACCTCTTTCCTCTCAGATCGACGCCTTGATTGAAAGTGTTCCTTTGACCTCTGAAGAATGGCAGACCACGCCACTCATCATCAACATTCCAGGATTCTCATCTGCTGCGGTGACATTAATTGCTGATCTACATGGACGCATGGGTCATTTTCCGACTATACTTGCATTGCGTCCTATAACAGGCACGCCACAAAGATTTGAAGTTGCAGAAGTGCTCAATCTGCAACAAATAAGAGACGATACAAGAAGAAGGAGATAATATGGTATTAATGCAAATTAAACTTTTCAATCTTGGGCTGCAAAAAACTGCTAAAAGCAAGGGACGGTTGCAAGTGATAGAGAAGGAAAGAGAATTTTTGGAGCATGTTTAACATGCAAAAACCAAAAGCCCTACAAGAATTCCTAAAAATAGCCAAACAAAACCACGGCGCCAAAGTAGAGAAAATCATCCTCTTCGGCTCCTATGCAAGAGGAGAAGCCACAGAAGAAAGCGATATCGACATTCTTGTTATCACCAGCGGCAACAGATTCGAAATGCAGAAAAACCTTTCCGGGATAGCCGTTGATATATTACTCAAGACAGGCGAGTATATCTCGGCAAAGGCAGTATCAACCGAAGAATACTCTTTCATGGAAAAAATAAAAACAGGATTTTACCAGAACATAGTTAAAGAGGGTGTAGTAATTGGATGAAGCTGAGCTACTCATAGAAGAAGCAGAGTCCAAATTAGAATCTGCAAGAATCCTTTATGAAAATGGCAGATACGGTGATGCAGTGAGCAGAGCTTACTATAGCATGCACTATGCTGCAAGGGCATTGCTCAGCACTAAAAACATTTTCCCGAAAACACATAAAGGCGTTATAGCCCAGCTTGGATTGGAATTTGTAAAAGAGGGGATTATCGAAGAATACTATCTCAAAGCGATGAGCACAGCAAAGGAAAGCAGGGAGAGGGCAGATTACGGGGCAGGGCAGGAATTCACGGAAGAAGGGGCGAGGGCATAGCCAGAATAAGTAGAATCGCCTGGACAAGCCAGGCAACTTACGGTAGAGCCGTCCAATGCGCCAGTCTTAAAACTGATCCATAAAAACAAAAAGGGATACATAGCCTGAGCCATGTATCCCTTTCTGATGACGGCAAAACCGCCTTACAACCGATCTTAACCGGTGGTTCTCATCCAATAGTTTGTATGTATCTTCGAAGTCTTAAAACATTCCATCGAAATGCCTATA
>CABMHZ010000175.1 GCA_902386115.1 uncultured archaeon
TTGTCAAAATCTTTCCAGAAAATTGGAGGAAATTGATTTCTGATCGGTTCTACCGCATTCGAAAATCAAAACCCAAAAACATAGTTACCAAAATTGTCGATATTCAGGATTTATATGAACCATCTGGTTTCTTAGCTAAAAAAAATGGGTCGTTTAAAATATTCCAAGATAATTTATTTAAATATTTCAAATCATTATATATCTCTGTCTGAGTATATATAATGTGACCATCTGTGAAATGCATATCCGAGGTTAATAATACATCATTTTTTATACATATATAACATATTGTTTCTTGGGGTATTTTTTGTGTGTAAACCATATTATAGTGCATTGGAGGTCTTTTCCCAAAATATAAATTTGCATAATCATGAAGATATAGATCTCCTATTTTTTTCATGCTTCTAACGGCTTGAATTGTTGGATTTGAGCAATCTTTAAATTTAATTTTCTCTCTAAGAATATTATTTCTAGATAAAATTCCATGAGTAAAAATAGTTTCGATATTGTCGGTTAAAGTGAGAAAATAAATTTCTGGGATTTCCTTATATGAAGTAATTGCCATAAACTTGAATTAGATATATGAAGAAACTGAGTTTATAAGATTTAAGCATTTCTATCGCTTGCGGGTGTAAAATCCATTGGTTAGCGTTATAAAACATCATTGAATACTCTGGACACGGTGGAAAATTCTAATGCTTAGAACTGCTGCAACTTAATCCCGATATTCGCCTTCAGCGCCTTCCTGTACACCATATCCGCAGTCGCCACATCCTGTATCGCAAGCCCCGTGGAATCAAACACCGTAATATCCGAATCCTTCATCCTGGCTTTCTTCTTTCCCGCGATCACCTCGCCCAACTCGCAACAGATTTCTTTTACACCAAGTAATCCCCTGGATATCGGCACATTCACTTCTCCCGAATGCGAAGCCTGCGGGATGTCATCAACCACCACCCTCGCGCGCTTCAAAATCGCGGGGTCAAGCTCTTCCTTTCCCGGCGCGTCCGCACCGATCGCATTTAAGTGAGTCCCTTCTGCAATCCACTCGTTCATAACAATAGGTTCTCTTGAAGGCGTTGTCGTTACAAGGATATCGCAGTCGCACACTTCCTGGATGCTCTTTTTCATGACTATATCGCAATCCACCTTTTTTTCCATTTCAGCCTTGAAATTAATATTACTTTTTTCGGAAGCACTGGTAATCCTGATTTCTTCAATATCAATTATTTCATTAATCCCCATCAATTGTGTTCTTGCCTGGTTCCCTGTTCCAACAAATCCAACGACTTTCGAATTCTTCCTCGCCAGATATTTCACCGCCACCCCGCCAGCGGCACCTGTCCTCATATCCGTGAGATGCGTGCCGTCCATTATCGCCATCGGCGCGCCGGTCTCTGTTGAATTAAGGATTACGAGCGCCATAACGGTGGGTAGCCCTTTCTTCGGATTATCGGGATGGACGTTCACTATCTTTACACCCGTAATATCCGCCTCCTCAAGATATGCAGGCATTGTCCTCAGGTCGCCGTTATGGTTTTTAAAATAAAGATACAGCTTTGGAGGCATCTGCACCTTCTTTATGCCATGCTGCCTGAACGCCTCTTCAACTACCCTGATCGTGCTTTTCATGTCAAGTAGCGATTCCACTTCATTTTTATTGAGCCAGAGGATATGATTTTCCATAAGAACCCCAATAATGATTGTTCACTATCAGCATATAGGTTTCGAATACTGAAATCGGCATTTTGCCTCTGTGCCTCTGAGTCTCCGTGGCTTTGCAAAAAACTTGCCACAGAATCAGCCCACGGAGATTATTTATGGCATTTCCTAACAAATATTGCCGCATTCATCACATATATTTAAACCCCGATGATTTAAGCACACCTGAATCATATAAATATCATCCCGAATATCGAGGAACACCATGAGCCTTAATAAACTTGACGTCGCGACCTTGAAAAAATCCGGTTACATGAAGCAGCGCCAGAAAGACCTGTTCGTCGTGCGGCTGCGAATGCCCTGCGGCAACGTCACATGCGAGCAGCTTGCCGGTATAACCCGTATCGCAAAAAAATACGGAACAGGATACGTCCATATCACCACGCGCCAGGGGATTCAGATACCCAACGTGGACATTCACAACCTCGACCCCATAACAAAAGAACTTGAAGATAACGGGACGCCTCCCGGCTCATGCGGACCGCGCGTCCGGAACATAATCTCATGCCCCGGAAACCTGGAATGCAACTACGGCATCATAGACACCTACGGCATGGGTGGGATGCTTGACAAGGAATTCTTCGGCGAGGACATGCCTGTGAAGATAAAGTTCGCAGTAACAGGATGCCCCAACGCCTGCGCAAAACCGCAGGAGAATGACCTTGGCGTGATGGGAGTACTCAAACCCACTATTGATGTTGAGGCTTGCTCCGGCTGCGCGACATGCACCTTCATGTGCCCCGAAAAAGCAATTGTCATCGAAGATGACAGGGCGAAGATAATCTGGGATAAGTGCAACCTTTGCGGCGCGTGCGTTGGCGCCTGCCCTTCAGACCTGATATCAGAAGAATGGAAAGGCTATAAGATATTCGTGGGAGGCAAGATCGGCAAGCACCCAAAGCTCGGAAGGGAATTTGGCGATGCAAAATCCGCGGAGGAAACCATAGCCATTTTCAGGAAGATAATCAATTGGTCAAAACAGAACACCAAAGTTGGTGAGCGGTTCGGTGATTGTATTGACCGCGTGGGATTTGAAAAATTCAAGGCAGAAATAATAGGATAATAACATTCGGCAGGAATAATTAATGGAACTCAATATCGAACAATTGGCAAAAGAATATGACAATAATCCTCCCCAGGAAATAATTGACCTGGCGCTATCGAAATTCAAGAATACCGCCATCTCGTTCAGCGGGGCAGAGGACGTTGTTTTAATTGATATGGCAAAAAAAACAGGCAGGAACTTCAGGGTCTTTTCACTTGATACAGGTCGCCTGCATCCGGAAACTTACCAGTTCCTCGAAGAGGTAAGGAAAACTTATAATATAGACATCGAGATATTTTTTGCCAACCGCGATGCGACCGAGAAACTCGTCAAGGAAAAAGGATTATTCTCATTCTACAAAGACGGTCACAAGGAATGCTGCGACGTTCGCAAGGTCGATCCCTTAAAGCGCGCCCTCAACACAGTGGATGCATGGATAACAGGGCAGCGCAAAGACCAGAGCCCGGGGACGAGAGCCACAGTGCCGGTAATCCAGAAAGACCCGACTTTTGGAACGGGCAAACTCATTAAGTTTAACCCTCTGGCGAACTGGAGTTCAAAACAGGTATGGGATTATATCCGGGAAAACAACGTTCCATATAACAAACTCCATGAGAAGGGTTTTATCAGCATCGGATGCGAGCCGTGCACAAAACCGGTTCTTCCCGGGCAACATGAGCGCGAAGGTCGCTGGTGGTGGGAAGATGCAACAAAGAAGGAATGCGGGCTTCATGCAGGGAATGTGAAGAGATAGTCCTGCCTCTCAGTTTTATCGCAACTTTTAAGCAAAAGTTTTTTTATTATCGTGCTAAAAAGGAAGATGTGGACGAATCTGATACAATAAGACAACTTATCAAACTCGGATTGAGAGAGTATGCGGTGAATCTGTACAGGGATAGGAAAGTGACTCTGAGGGAGGCATCCGAGCTTGCGGATATGAGTCTGCGAGAGAGGCTTGAGCTGCTTATGGAGCATGGGATAAAAGGGAACGTGACACTGAAGCAGCAGCAAAGGTCGCTGGAGTATGTTGAGAGGATGCTGGAATCTTAAAATCGGATCAGGTATTAAATACCAGTTATACCAAATATGTCTTGTGATATTGTTCAGGTTAAAAGATAATAAGCTTGAGATAGAAAAGCTGCCCATGGATTCCGTAGCGATCTTCAGGAAGACCGCAAAAGGCATGGGAAAACTCAAGTTCCATCCTCATGAAGCATATGAAGAAGAACTGGTTGAGAGATTGCCTTGAGAAAGTGCAGGATGGAAAAATACCTGCATGTACATCATTTCTTACTTTTGATGAGGTTTTTTATAAAGTCAGGAAATTGAAAGGCAACGATGCTGCCATAACTAATATTGAGGCTTTCCTTACCATGCCGAACATGAGATTCATGGATGTCAACGATGGTGTAATATGGAAAGCTCTTGAACTCATAAGGGAATATAAGCTCCTTCCACGAGATGGAATACATGCAGCTACGGCGTTTAATTCTGGCGCTGAGAAATATATTCTGAGGATTGGGATTTTGACAGGATAAATGATTTAAAGAGAATGTGGAAAAAATAAAATCGAATCTGTGGTTTTTGACATACCCATTGAAAGTCATTCAATTTTTGCCTCTTCGCAAACAATTATTAAACAAAAAGACATTCGAAGCCCAAAATCCGGGATCACAATGACTCAAATCAAACCTCACGGCGGAAAGCTAATCAGCAGGACATTAACAGAGCAGAAACGGAAAAAAATAATCGACCAGGCTTCAGAATTCCAGAGCGTCCAGATCAGCGTTGACCTGATGAAGGACGTGGAGAACATCGCTTCAGGCTTGTTCAGCCCTCTTGAGGGTTTCAACAGCCGCGAGGATTACGAGAGCATTCTGTACAACAAGCGTCTCTCCAACGGTCTGCCCTGGACTCTTCCTATCGTGCTTGATACTGACAACAGCGAAATAAAAGAAGGCGAAGACATCCTTCTCAAGAGCGGCGACCATCTTGTTGCCGTGATGCAGGTCGATGAGAGATTCACATACGATAAAAGGGCTTTTGCAGAGCAGGTTTACGGCACGAACGACGCTGCACATCCCGGAGTGGCAAAGACCTATTCTATGAAGGATACGCTACTTGGATGAAAGATAACCCTCATAAATGACTCAGAGACGCATTAATTCAAGTATGCCATGAAACCGGTCGATACGCTCAAACTTTTTAAGGAAAAAGGCTGGGAGAAA
>CABMHZ010000176.1 GCA_902386115.1 uncultured archaeon
CAATATATCGCTGACCCGTGTAGTGGCAGGAACCACGGTGACGTTAATACCCCTGTTATTCAGGCTCTTGACGATGTTCCTTTTCGCGCCGAAATCCATGAGTACGATATTTCCCCCGTCTTCTTTCCCTTTTACCTGGTACGGCTTCTTGCACGTGACTTTACCTATCAGGTCAAGACCCCCAATGTCAGGCTGTTCCCTTGCGAGCCTGACCGCCTCTTCGCCGTCATCGCTTCCTGCGATCATGGCAGCTTTCATCGTCCCGCGCTCCCTTGTTTTTATTGTGAGCATGCGTGTGTCTATTCCCATGATGCCTGATTTACCTTCATCCTTCAGGAATTCGTAGATCGAGCGCGTGGATCTGTGATGTGACGGGTGGTCGCACGCCTCCCTGACCACAAGCCCCTCCGCCTTCATGCCGTCTGACTGGAAGGTCTCGCCGCTGACGCCGTAATTGCCGATAAGCGGATACGTGAACATCAATATCTGACCCTTATACGATGGATCTGTCAGTGCCTCCTCATATCCCGTGTACTGGGTTGTGAAAACAAGCTCGCCCTGGACGATTCCCTCCACTCCAAGCCCTTCACCTGTGACAAAAGTTCCGTCCTCAAGACCGAGTACTGCTTTCATTTACGCCTAAAAGGCAAAGGCATGGTAAATATCTTACGATGATTAATTAGGAAAATAAAATAGTCCCGGACGGATTCGAACCATCGTCTCCGGCTCCAAAGGCCAGAAGGATTGACCGCTACCCTACGGGACTGCATCTTAAACTCGCAATTAAACTACTTATTACTTTTTATGCCAACATTTTTACTTTATGGGGTGCATCTAATTATTATGACTGAGGAGTTTTGCATAGTTCCGGATACCAGCGTGATCATCGACGGGAGAATAACAGCGAAATTAAAAGAAGGGGGATACAAAGATGCTGCGGTAATTATCGCCGAGGCGCTTGTTGCAGAGCTTGAGGCGCAGGCGAATAAGGGGCGCGAGACAGGGTTCAAGGGGCTTGAAGAATTAAAAGAACTCAGCGAGATGGCAAAAAGAGGGGAGATCAGGATCGAATTCACGGGAAAGCGTCCTTCCCTTGAGCAGATAAAACTTGCCTCGTCGGGTGAGATTGACTCCATAATACGGGCGGTCGCTGTTGATAAAAAAGCGCTCTTCATCACAAGCGACAAGGTGCAGGCAGAAGTGGCGCGTGCCAAGGGACTGGACGTGGAATACCTGTATCCCTTCCAGGAAGAGCTGAAAGAACTTCTCATCAGCGATTTTTTCACGGAAGATACTCTTTCTGTTCACCTGAAGGTCAATGTGCCGCCCATGGCAAAAAGGGGCAGCATTGGGGACCAGAAACTTGTCAGGATCAGGAATGAGCCATGCACAGAGGAAGAACTCCATGCCATAGCAAGAGAACTCATCGTCAGGACAAAACGCGACCCGGATTCGTTCCTTGAGATAGACTATACAGGAGCTACCGTATTCCAGATAGGTTCAATGCGAATAGCAGTGGCGCAGCCCCCCTTTTCTGACGGGATGGAGATCACAGCCGTAAGACCCATCGCGATCGTGAGTCTTGATGATTACAGGATGGGAAAGGAACTCAAGAACAGGATAGTGGAACGCCAGCGCGGCGTCCTTGTTGCAGGACCGCCGGGCGCGGGAAAATCCACGTTTGCGGCAAGTATAGGCGAATTCCTGTACAGGCAGGATTTTATCGTGAAGACAATGGAGTCGCCCCGCGACCTCCAGGTGCCCGATGCCATAACCCAGTACGCGCCCCTTGAGCGGGACATGGAAAAGACAGCAGATATCATGCTGCTTGTCAGACCCGATTATACCATTTACGATGAGGTCAGGAAGACAAAGGATTTCCACGTGTTCGCAGATATGAGGATGGCAGGCGTGGGAATGATAGGCGTTGTGCATGCAACAAGGGCGGTGGATGCTATCCAGAGATTGATAGGACGTGTTGAACTGGGGATCATCCCGCAGGTGGTGGATACAGTGATATTCATTGAAAAAGGAGAAGTCTCAAAGGTTTACGATATCGGGTTCACGGTAAAAGTGCCATTCGGGATGGTTGAGCAGGACCTTGCGCGTCCTGTGATAACCGTGGCTGATTTTGAGACCCGTAACGTGGAGTATGAGATATACACCTACGGCGAGCAGGTCGTTGTAATGCCTGTTGGCGATGCCGAGGCAAGGCGTCCCGGCATGTGGGCTCTTGCAGGAAGGGAGATAAGGAAAGAGATGCAGAAATATACGCAGGGCATGGTGGAAGTCGATGTGGTTTCAGACACAAGCGCCACGGTATATGTCGATGGTGACGATATAGGTGGTGTAATAGGGAAAGCGGGGAAGAACATTGACCTTATCGAGAAGAGGCTGGGCATACATCTTGATATACGCGAAAGAAAAGGGGGAAAGGAAAAAGTAAAAAAGCCGGAAATGACAGAGACTGGTCTTGTTCCTGCCGTTGAGCGCACAAAAAAGCACATACTGCTCCACGTTGCTGGGCTAACTGGTGAAACCGTTGATGTGAATATCGGCGATGAATATCTGTTCACAGCAACAGTCGGGCG
>CABMHZ010000177.1 GCA_902386115.1 uncultured archaeon
ATATCAGTATGTCAGAACTTGTGGATTCGTATCCGAAATATTACCAGATAAAGGATGCTAAGACGCTTCCGGAAAACAAGAAGCCGCAAGCAATACTGGATAGGCTGAATAAAGAGATACCACAGGACTACGAACGCTTTACCGACATGGACGGCATGCGGGTAGATTATGAGGACGGATGGTTCCTGGTGAGGGCGAGCGGGACTGAGCCAAAAGTGAGAGTTTTCTCGGAAGGAAGGACGGCAGAAAGGGCGAAGGATCTGAATAAGATTGCGATGGAGGGGCTGGAGAAAGCCAACCAACAATCTTTTTTAAAACTAAAATGAGTATGCTTAAATACTATTAAATTAATTGAATTTTATCTCAATATTTGCGATCCGGTTGAAAAATACTTAACCGAGCGTTGTTTCAATTGGTGAGGAAAACGCAGAAAATGTATTGAAGATTCAATTAAAAAGAGGTCTTACGATGCCAAGCGAATTTGCTGAAAAGGTCATAAATTTATTGACCCCGAATGTAGGAAGTGCAGTGGCAAAGTCGATCGTCACTGAAGCATGCAAAAATATGAACGCAGATGTAGAAACAATAGATGAAAACAACCTTACACCATTTCTGGCACAGATTGAAAAAAAGCTAATCCTGCGAGCAGGACCTGTAATAGTAAATAAGACACTGGATAAAATTAAGGAATTCGGGGAAAAAAAGACAATAACTTCGAATAAGGCAGTACCTGAAACAAAACTGGACGTAGAGATCGATAAGGAGATCAATACTTTCCTTGAGAAAAATATACTTCCGACTGAAAACGATGTTACGGATTATGCAAAATACCTGGCAATGAAATATGGAGGGGATGCCAGAACTGTAGAAAAGAACCTGATTGATAAGGTCAGATCGCACGTCAAAGATACGATCAGCAGGAAAAAGATAATGAATGAAATAAGACTATTCCTTAATAACTTTCCTGGGGCGAATAAAACTGATATTGATGACTTTATCACATATTCACGTATGCTAAAACTGAATTTTAATGATGATGAAATGAGGCTTCAAATAGAAAGTGAAAGGCTCGCGCGCAAATTCGGTAATTTCCATAAGGACGAGGCACCGGAGATCGATAAATTCATAGACATACTGAAGGTTAGTAAAGATAAATCAGCCGTAGGAAATGCTATGAAAAAGCAGGGATTGACATATCTGATCAAAGATGAATCCGGCGATCCTGATAAATCCCTGACAGATTTTATGGAGCTTATTGTACCCAGCGAAAAGGACATGAAAGATGCCCTGCAAAATATGGGTCTTGATCACCTAATCAAAAAATAATGACAGTTGTTCATCTATTTTTTAAAGCGAGTAGAAAATCGTTAATTTTAAGTATCGGGAATCATCTCTGTGATTATGCCAATCGACGGATATGTAGATTATAAGAGAAGAGAATACTGCAACGATCTTGAATGTCCTATCCAGATGATAATGAATCAAAAGGAACTGGACTCAGTAGAGTATAATGAACTGCGTGATATCTGCAAAGAATATTGTCTTCATACTACGTATGAATTCCATCACTGGCTGATCGATAAAGGCTATTTGCTGGTAAAACCTGATTGAAATATAGGAGGAAAATAAAAATGAACTGGGGAATGAAAAACAGGCTTTCAAGAATCATAAAGCTCCGAAGCGGGCGATGTGTTATGCTGGCTGTTGATCACGGTTATTTCCAGGGACCGACAACCGGACTTTCGAACCTGGGTGAAACCGTTGAACCATTACTGCCTTACGCTGATGCTTTAATGATAACAAGAGGCGCAGTCCGGAACTGGATAAAACCTGATGCGCAGATACCAATTATACTTCGCGTTTCAGGCGGACAGAGCGTCCTGAAGGAACTTTCAAATGAAATAATTACCACAAATATCGAGGATGCTATAAGGATTAATGCTTCGGCTATAACATGCTCCGTATATATCGGGGGAGAATATGAAAGGGAAACGATCGGCAACCTTTCAAAGCTCGTGGACGAGGGAGAAAAATACGGTATCCCTGTCCTTGCCGTGACAGCAGTGGGGAAAGAGATGGAACGGGATGCAAGGTACCTGGGTCTTGCTTCAAGGATATGCGTGGAGATAGGGGCGCACATGGTAAAGACCTATTATACCAGGGACTTTAGAAAAGTTGTTGAGGCTTGCGGGAATGTCCCGGTTGTTATCGCGGGAGGCAAAAAACTTCCCGAAAAAGAAGCCCTTGAGATGACCACTAATGCGGTATCTGATGGCGCCACCGGTGTGGATATGGGAAGGAACATTTTCCAGAGCGACAATCCTGTTGGCATGATACAGGCTGTGAGGGCTATCGTTCACGAAGGTAAGTCAGTGGATGAGGCTTACGAGATATACGAACAAGGGTAGGAATAGAACCGCAGATAAACGCAGATGAACGCAGATTACTGGTATCAGCATTCATCTGCTCAATTAGTAGTAATTTTAACTATGAAAACCGCCGTATATTATAACAATAACGATATCAGGATAGAGGAAAGACCAAAACCTGTAATAAAAGAAGGCGAAATCCTGGTCAGGATCAAAGCCACCGGTATCTGCGGGACAGACCTGATGGAATGGTACCGCATCAAGAAAGCGCCGCGTGTCCTGGGTCATGAAATGGCAGGGGATATCGTGGAATCACGGTCTGATAAATTCAGTGTCGGGCAGAGGGTTTTCGTGAGCCATCATGTCCCGTGCAATGTTTGCAAATACTGCCTTGCAGGGAACCATACAGCCTGCGAAGCTCTGCATAAAGGAAATTACGACCCTGGTGGATTCAGCGAGTTCGTGAGAGTGCCGGTGGCAAACGTTGAAAAAGGCACATATGTACTACCTGATGATCTTTCTTACGAAGAAGGGACCATGATAGAACCTCTTGCATGCGTTATCAGGGCGCAGAGGATAATAGGTGTGGGCGAAGGGCAGATAGTCCTTGTCATGGGTTCAGGGATTTCAGGTCTTTTGAACATTAAGGTTGCAAAATTGAAAAATGCTAAGGTCGTTGCAACTGATATTAATGAATACAGGTTGAAAATGGCAAAGGAATGCGGGGCAGATGAAGTTCACCATGCAAATGAAGAACTGAATATGAAGGCAGACAGGATCATCATGTGCACGGGTGCGATGCCTGCTTTTGAGGCTGCATTCAGGTACATCGACAGGAAAGGGATCATCATGCTTTTTGCCATCCCGAATAAGAATATAGCCATTCCTGTTGAGGATTTCTGGAGAAATGAATTGGGCATTGTATCGAGTTATGGCGCGGCTCCAATTGACCTTGAGGAGTCCCTGGAACTTATCAAAAACAGGAAAATAAACGTCAGGGATATGATAACGCACAGGCTGAAACTGGAAGATATCCAGAAGGGTTTCAAGATAGCTGGAGAGGCTAAGGATTCGCTAAAGGTTGTTTTGATACCGTGAAATCCATGATCGCATTCTTACGTGGATTTTTCATCTAATTCCAGCAAACCCTGTGATCGTCCCAGTCGGTTTCCTTACGAGTTCAATATCCTGTAAAATAGTTGTTTTAACCATCGCAGTAACAACATTGGAGCTATTCACATAGTACCGTGGTTCATTGACAGCCGTAAGGTTGTATGTGCCGGCAGGGACAGGCAGTGAATAGAAGCCATTTGCATCTGTATTCGAGGTTACGCCGGTATTTGTGGAAACAATGGCACCCATGATCCCCGTACCGTTATCCATCACAGTGCCATTGATATATCCGAAAGGCGGCGCAATTGTCAGAATGTCTTTCGGATAAGACGTTTCCCAAATCCCTGCTGTATTAAGA
>CABMHZ010000178.1 GCA_902386115.1 uncultured archaeon
GCGGGAATATAGAGGAAAATCATGGAACAAATAGGGATTTTTTGGTGAAAAAAATCAACTTTTTTTTGAAAAATCCTGAATTCTTGAAGTGACGAATGAATTTAAGGGGTAATCCGACAATCTCTATATGTCAATGAAAAAATATGGGGTAGCAGCTATTTTTGCGAAGTTATTCTTACCCACCGACATTAACCAAAATCATACAATGACATTTGAGAGATATTAAAATCCTCCGAGTCCTTTGAAATATGTGATAGTTATTTAACATCAAACAAAAATAAAGAGGAGAATTGATTAAATGATAGATGCAGCAGTGATAGAAGAATATCTTCGATGTGTAAGAATAACAGGAGAAGATTATCAATGTAGACATGATGGAGTAGGATGCTCTGTAGTAATCCTCGGCGAGAAGCACGGTGACTGTATAGAGAGAAGCTGTCAGAAAAAATTGATTGAAAGGCTAAAACCAGAGTATGTTCTGATTGAAGTATTGGTTGCATTATCATACAATACAGCGAGCGAACAAACTGGATTTAGAAAGGGCTTTGTTTGTATCGATGATGAAGATCAATGTCAGGTCGAGTTAAATGGACTACTTAATATGTCCCTAAAAAATGTCACATTGGTTGGCTGTGACTTATCGTCTGCGGAGTTATACAAAGAGTTTGGTCACAACAATCGCGGTGATCGTAAGACATACCCTAAAAGAGAGACAAAGATGGGAGAGGTTATAACCAATTACTTGAATTTAAATAATTCCTCTAAGCCACTTGTTGCAATAATCGGTCATGATCATGCACAAAGACAGTCTAAAATTCATAAGTTGCTTTAACAAAAAAAAGTCGGTTATTATTATGTGTTGAATGAAAATGAGGTGAAAAGGATTAATGAAACAATTGATACGGGATCGGAGTTTGATATGTTATGATACATTGTATCCAGACAACAATACCTACACAAATTTAAACAGTCACAGCCTCTTCGTCATATACACTCCCTCTCTCCCGTATCCGAACTTCCTGTAATAATCCCTCACACCAATCCCGCTAACTACCGCGATCTTTTCATACCCCTCACCCCGCGCAATTTCTTCAGCCTGCGCCAGAAGCTCCTCCCCATACCCCCGGTGCTGCCACTGCGCCGTCCCCGCGCTCTCACCCGGAGGCACCATCGAACCGTACACGTGCAGTTCACGCACAAGCGCCGCGCCGGAAATCTCCTGCCTGTGGGACGCATGCGGGAAGCGCAGCCTGATAAACCCGATCAGGATATCGTTCTCAATATCCTCGAAAGAAATGAAATGTTCCGTACCGCCGCAAGCGCTGTATTTTTCAGAAACGAGTTCAACGTTCACCGGTTCTTTGTCGCTGTGCCCCACCTCGCGGCACCTGATGCACCTGCATTTCCCTCCCATCCTGAGAAGCCGCTCCTTCGCAAGCTGGCGCAGGTTGCTCTTTTTTATTCCTGCAAGCACCTGGTAGGCAGGTATGTCCCGCTGTATCCTCTGGAGCCGCACCCACTTTGGCAGGAAGGATTTAACTTCTGCGAGCATTTCCACAGCCTCCTCTACCTCAAACGGTTCATAGTTACCCAGTTCCCACATCGCATGAAGCCTTGTCCCTTCAGTAACAAGCGTGGGATATATCTTGAGATAATCAGGTTTAAATCTCTCATCCTCGAACAATGTCCTGAACATGCGAAGATCAGACTCGTTCGTTGAACCTGGAAGTCCCGGCATCATGTGGAACCCCACCTTTAGCCCGCTATCGCGAAGCCTCATGTTGGCGTCGGTACTCTCCTTAACAGTATGCCCGCGCTGAATCCCGGCAAGGATGAAATCGTATGTGCTCTGCACCCCTATCTCGACCTTTGTCGCACCAAGCCCGAGAATTGTATCGATATGTTCTAATTCTGTCCAGTCAGGTCGTGTTTCGATCGTTATACCCACGTTCCTGATGCGGGCGCTCTCGTTAGCAGATTGCACATCCTCAAGTGATATGAACCCCTCCATGCCCTCTCTCCATTTCGTCCCGTAAAAGTCGTTCATCGCTTCAATGGCTCGCTTAACGAACCATTCCTGGTAGCACAGAGTGCGGGAGGTATATGTCCCACCCATCACGATAAGTTCTGCTTTCTCTATCGGATGACCTATCTGTGCAAGCTGCGAAAGGCGCGAACTGACCTGTTTATACGGGTCAAAATCATTCTCAAATGCCCTTCTCGCTGCGGGTTCTGCTCCCATGTAACTCTGCGGGGACTGGAACTTCGAGCCCGGACCTCCGGGGCAGGGCACGCAAAGACCGTGCGGACACGGAGCGGGTGATGTCATGGCAGCTATCACAGCCACACCGGAAAGAGTCCTCACTGGTTTTAGCTGCAAAAGCTCAAGGACAGCCGGTTTTTCTTCAACACTTGCGGCTGCGAGTATTTTGGAATTGCTAACGAGTGATGAGAGTTTATAGCGTATGCTGGCAGCTTTCTTGGCAGCGTTCAATTCCTGCTCTGTTGTTATCTCTTTTCGCAGGAGCTGCTCTACCAGTTCCCTGCATGCAGATTCGATATTATCCATTACCTTCTGATTGGCATGGAGAGTAATTAAGGTTGGTAAAAAAGAGAAATTATTTTGGTTGCTACCAGAATTTCCACCAGGGCTTCTTCCCCGGCATTCCCTTCTGTCCGCCTTTCAGGTATTTTTCAGGTTCCGCATCAAACGCTTTCTTGCATCCTGCCCCGCAGAAATAATAAGCCGTTCCTTTATAATCCGACTTGAACTGCGAAGTCTTCTCATCCACTGTCATTCCGCAAACCGGGTCAATTGCCATATTTTAACCTCCGGATGATTATTCACTCTTAACTTTTTAAAGCTTTCGCAAAATTCCTGCCGAACTCCACGCATTTCTCAAGTTCTTCCTTCCTGGGCTGACATTTGAACTTGATACCATCCTGCAATTTCTTTATTTTTGCTTTTTGTAAGTTGTCTTCTATTATCTTAATGTTCTCGCCGCTCCACCCGTATGTACCGAATGCTGCGCCGACTTTGTTCTTGAACCTCAGCCCCTTCAAGTCCTCAAGTATGGGTTTTATGGTCGGGAGCAGTCCATTATTCAGCGTGGGGGAACCGACAAGTATCCCTTTTGCCTTGAACACTTCTGTCAAAACGTCGTTGCGGTCATTCACTGCAATGTTAAAAAGCTTGAACTTCACACCTTCCATTTCAAGCCCTTCTGATATTGCTTTTGCCATCTTTTCAGTGCCA
>CABMHZ010000179.1 GCA_902386115.1 uncultured archaeon
ATTCAGCTTCCAGGTCATCACGAAGCTTTACTGTGAAATCAAGAGCATCAACAGATGAATAGCTGATAAAATAATATACCATGATTTACTCCATTTTTTTCATCATGTCAATTTGCTTACCGCTATTTATTCTTTACGGAATTGCATTCCGCGATAACGCTATGGCGTCATATTGCATCTGTCTAAATTTTAAAAGCCAGTTTTGAACATCTCCATCCAAAACATCTTCATAAGCATCATCAACCAATCGAATAAAGTCCATAAGAATACCAGGTCTATCAGAATCTGACCAGATTAATGGGGATTGAAGAAAAGTCCTGATCAGTATTCTCGCATCAAGAACCTCTGATTCAGTAACCTCCTGCATTTCACGAACAATATCCACCACATCTTCAAGAACCGTCTTAAAAGATATCCTTCATTTTCGATATTTGAAAAAACAGCAAGCAAAGCTGGAGTGAATCCCAAAAAGTGTACAAACAGTTAAGAAACTATCCTATTTAAAACCTCCCCTGACTTTTCAAATTCTTCAGGAGTGACATAACCGATAGATAAATCAATCCGTTTCTTATTATACACCACTCCAGGAATTTCTTGCTATTTTTTTGGTCTTCATCAAACGATTCGTATTCCTATAGATACGAGTTCAATTATCTCTCTTAATAAATATGTACCTTAGATGCATTAATATTTTGATATCTTCCCCCTTAAGTTGCACAAATGTGCCTGAAAAGTTGAACAGAACTCTGGCAAACCTTCTGAATACAGAAGCCATGAGTATCCACAGGATACTTCACACCTTCCAGTGCGGAGCCAGTGACTCTTCTTCATATTCAGATTTAGATGAGTTTGATGAAGAGATAACAGACGTTTTCGTGACGGCAGGTTATTTTGACTATGGGAAAGGTAGGCAACATCTGAAATTATTTGTATGCAGTTGTTATGGGGAGGAACAACAACCTGTATATTTCAAGGATCGGACATTTAAAAGTAATTTTTTCTAACTCGAATCATTAAAATTGATATACTACCTCGTAGTATAATGTTCCAACATTGTAAATATACTACTGGAGAATCCACATGCAAAAGACAATAATAACCCTGGATGAGAACGACATGCCGAAAAAATGGTATAATATTTTACCTGATATGCCCACGCCTGTCTCTCCACCGCTCCACCCCGCCACTAAAGAGCCCATCGGTCCAAAAGATCTCTCGCCTCTTTTTCCTATGGAATTGATAAAACAGGAGGTCAGCCAGGAAAGGTTCATAACCATACCCGATGAGGTCAGGGATATCTATGCGCTGTGGCGCCCGTCTCCTCTTTACAGGGCGCACCGGCTTGAAAAAGAGCTTAAGACGCCTGCAAAGATATATTATAAATACGAAGGCGTAAGCCCCGCGGGCAGCCATAAGCCCAATACGGCGATCCCGCAGGCGTATTACAATATGAAAGAGGGAATTGAAAGGCTGGCTACCGAAACTGGCGCGGGTCAGTGGGGAAGCGCGCTTGCGCTTGCAACAACTTTATTTAAACTCAAATGCACGGTCTATATGGTAAAAATAAGCTACCAGCAAAAGCCGTACCGCAAATCGTTGATGCATTTGTGGGGGGCAGATGTTATCCCTTCCCCAAGCAACAAAACAGATTCAGGAAAGAAGATACTTTCAAAAGACCCCGATTCACCCGGAAGTCTTGGTATCGCAATAAGCGAAGCGATCGAGGATGCTGCTCATCATGACGACACTCACTATTCTCTCGGAAGCGTCCTGAACCATGTAATGCTTCACCAGACAGTAATAGGTCAGGAGGCAAAGGAACAGCTTGCACAGGTCGAGGATTACCCTGATGTCATAATAGGAAGCGTCGGTGGTGGAAGCAATTTCTCAGGTATAAGCTTCCCGTTCCTTATGGACAAGATCTCCGGGAAAAAGGATATGGAAGTTATCGGTGTTGAGCCAACAGCGTGCCCCAGCCTCACTGGCGGGGAATTCAGGTACGATTTCGGCGATACCGTAGGGCTCACGCCGCTTCTTAAGATGTACACGATGGGACATGATTACATCCCGCCTGCGATACATGCAGGAGGTCTGAGGTATCACGGCGACTCGCCTATCGTAAGCCAGCTTTATGAAGACAAATTGATCTCTGCGGTGGCATATAACCAGACAGAAGTATTCAAAGCAGGCGTGACCTTTGCACGAAGCGAGGGAATAGTCCCTGCGCCTGAGTCTTCTCACGCCATAAAATGCGCTATTGATAAGGCGCTTGAGTGCAAGAAGAGCGGTGAGCAAAAGACCATACTCTTTAACCTCAGCGGGCACGGTCACTTTGACATGAGCGCATACGATAGTTATTTCAGTGGTGGAATGAAGGATATAGCGTGAACTGGATAGAAAAAATTTTTGGGAAAAAAGAGCAGGAATCATTTGATATCAGGTTTGAGGAGCTTACTGCATGGCTTGGGTCAGGTGAAGAAAAACTGTCAGTGGGCGGACATGCAGAGTCGATATTCTCTGAAATAAATGAGGCGCTTTCCAGGATCAAGAAAAGAGCGTCTGAACTCCAGAAGGCAGAACCTGAAGGGAGATTTCACCTGAAAATGGTAAAGATCGCTACGACCGCAAGGGATAACATGGTAAAACAGGTCAGCCTGCTTATAGAAAATATCAATACCCCGGATAAAACCGATGTAAAGACCGTTCTTGAGTTCCATGAAAACAGCATGCAGACACTTAATATGTGTCTTGAGAACATGATGAAAAGTTATCATTATACAAAAATGGTCTTTTTTGAAGAATCAAAAAATGTCATTGCGGAGGTAAACGAGCTTGGAAGGATTTTGACCCGGCTTGCCGAACCCATGAATGATAACAGGAATGCTCTTTCTTCTTTTGGGAAAGCGCAAAGCGCAATAAAGACAATAAAAGATATGATTTCCTCGATCGATGAAGAGAAAAAAACCATAATAGAGATCAACGAAAAGATAGATACTATCAAACAGAAGCTCGAATTAAATCAGAATTCCCTTGGGCGGCTTGCTGACAGCGAACAATGGAAATATTATACGAACTGCAAGAATGATATTGCAGACCTTGAAACCAGAGCCAAAAAAGCATTATCCGATATTGATGTTATTCTTGTGCCTTTGAAGAAGCCGCTTCTCCGTCTCAAACAATTGAACGAGGACGGTAAATTTGATATGACTCCCGGATTAAAGAATGAGCTTCTTTTGTGTTTATCAGACCCGAAATCCGTTGATCCGGGGTTCTTTGCCCAGATCTGGAATCTCCTCAAGAATGATACAATAGCTTTTAATCCTGAAAAAAGGGATACTATACTGGAACAAATAAATGATGCCGGGACAAAATTAGGGGCTTTCCAGAATGAATACAAGACAAGTATCTCGAAAATAAGTGCCAAGAAAAACGAGATATCAGGTATGAATATAGTCCAGGAAGTTGCAAACATAAGCGGCAGGATCTCGGCGCTTCAGGATGATAAAGCGGCTGCCGAAAAGAAACTTGAGGAATCAACCAGGCATCTTAATTCCCTTGAAGAAAGCGCTGATGCAAAAAAACAGGAACTTCAGCAGATTGTATCAGCGATTGATAAACGAAAGAAAATAATATTTTAATTTTTGCTCACAGATTCTTCGTCGCGTACTCAATTGCGTTCCTGAATATCGCCATGCCCGCCCCCTCTTCTGGTAATTCCTCCCGCGTCCATGCAGGATGGTTCGTCCTGTGCTGGAAAGCTTCGGGGTGCGGCATCATACCGAATACCCTGCCGGTCGCATCGCATATTGCAGCGATATTATCCACGGAGCCGTTGGGATTATGAGGATATCCCGCAAGATTGCCTTCGCTGTCCACATACCTGAAAACGATTTGATTGTCCTTTTTCAACCGCGTAAGCACCTGCGGGTTTTTAACCACAAATTTCCCTTCCCCGTGGCGCACGGGAAGATAGATGCTTTTGATCCCTTTCGTGAATACGCATTTTGAGCTTTTGACCGATTGAAGGTGAACCCACCTGTCTTCGAACCTGCCTGAATCGTTGAATGTGAGAGTGACGTCCTGCGTGGAGTAATCGCCGTCAAAAGCAGGAAGCATCCCCATCTTGACCATAGCCTGGAAACCGTTGCAGATACCTATTACCAATTTTCCTTCATCTATGAATTCCTGTAACTGCCCGTCAAGATTATATTTCATCATGTTTGCAAGCACCTTGCCTGAGGCGATATCGTCCCCGAATGAAAAACCGCCCGGAAGAGCAAGGATTTGGAAATCCGAAATTTTAATACTGCCGTTCAAAAGGTCTGCGAGATGTATCCGGTCTGCCTGCCCGCCAGCGATATTAAAGGCATGCTTCATCTCCATGTCACAGTTGATGCCGTAGCCGGTAAGGACGAGAACTTTCGCGGTCATTTGAAAAAATCCTTAATTTCAATTTTGTCTATTATAGTCAGTTGCTATTATTATAGTTAATAAACCATCAATTAGTATAAGGATTTTCCTCATTTTGCCATACGATAATGCACTTTTCCAGACTCATTTCTTCGATGGCTTTTCAGCCACTACCGAACCTTCATACGGTTGCTCAGCATAACGAAAATGCACTTTTTGCTTTCCGCTCTCAACGTCTTCTCCGTCCTTTAATTGTTGAAGGGCATACTCAATAGCATGAGTTCTATTGGCAAATCGTTTTTTTTCAATCTGTGAATCGACCCATTTTAATAAATCATCATCAAGCGCAATACTGGTCTTAACTTTAGTCATACCGTTCATCCCCCATAATACCGAAAACTATTAAATACCATAATACCCCAATATACCCCATTGTATTCTAATTAAGGATAGGGTTGTGATTTAATAAACGGTGAAGGAATAACTGGACTTAAGTCAATGAATGAGCGGGTAAAGCTGCTCAGGGCGGGGTTTACAGGTAAAGAGATCGAGGCTCTGTATGTGATGCTCAACGGCTTCGAGATCGTGTGCGTTAACTGGCATGAGCCTGCAGCTCCGGGGACGGATTATCTATACTTCGCGGCAAAACTATAATTGAGAGAGCACAGACCGCCTGTTTTTTAACTCTGCTTCCTTATGACTATCTCCCAGTCCGTATTATTCTTCTGCTTCACGCTCAACACCTCATGCCCGTCAGCTTCCATGCCTCTTGGCACTTCAGTAACAGCAGTCGGGTCGTCCACGATTATCTTCAGGGTCTCTCCCTTCTTAAGGGCATGCAGCGCCTGCTTCGCATATACGAAATTATACGGGCACCTGTTCCCCTTAGTGTCGATCACGTTATCTGTTTTTGCATCAGCAAGTAAAGTCCCGTTGATATAAGCCCGCGTCCTCTCATCTTTTGGATTTTCAAATACTTCATTCGCCGGGCCATGCTCCACCATTTCCCCCAGATACAAATGAATTACATAATCAGCCAGCCTGATCGCCTGGTGGATGTTATGAGTTACTATCACTATGGTATAGTCGTTCTTCAATTTAAGGAGCTGCTGCTCGATATGCTGCGACGATACCGGGTCAAGGGCAGATGTCGGCTCATCGCATAGTATGATCTCAGGCTCGACAGCCAGCCCGCGCGCGAGGCAGAGCCTTTGCTGCTGACCGATGGATAATTGCGAAGCAGGGGAGTTCAACCTGTCTTTTACCTCATCCCAGAGACCCGCAGTTATGAGGCACTTCTTCACTTTCTCATCAAGAATGGATTTTTTCTTCACTCCATGAATCCTGGGTCCAAAAGCCACGTTCTCATATATTGACATGGGAAGAGGAGTTGGTCTTTGAGCCAGCAGACCCAGTTTCTTCCTGATGTTAATGATGTCTGTTTTTTTGTCAAAGACATCCTCGTTATCAATCAGGATCTTTCCTGACCAGGTCACTCCATCCGTCATGTCTATGAGCCGGTTCATGCATTTTAGCATCGTGGATTTTCCGCAGCCGGATGGTCCGATGATCGCGGTTATCTGTTTTTTCGGTATCTCCACGGAAATGTTCTTTAATGCCTGGTTTGCGCTGTAATAAACATTAAGATCCTGGATGCTGATATGGGTTTCTGACATTTTACCTCCTTATTTAATTATGAACCTGGTATATTTTCTTGCAAGAAGTCTTGTTGTTAAACTGATGGCAAGAACGATGATCAGAAGAATTAATGCTGCTGCGTATGCTTTCTCCTGCACCTGGGGTGAAGGGTTACTGAGCTGGAAAAAAATAGCAAGCGGGAGAGATCCTACTGCATCGAACAGGGAACCAGGGATGCGATCCGTATATCCCGCGGTAAAAAGTATGGATGCTGCATCCCCTATTCCTCTTCCGAAAGCTATCAGTACACCGGTCAATAGTCCCGGAAGCGCCTGTTTCCCGACAACTTTCATTGTTGTCTCAAACCTTGTTGCGCCAAGGGAATATGACGTTTCCTTCAGTTCAACAGGCACCATCCTCAGAACCTCTTCCATAGCTCTTGTCATTATTGGGATTTCCAGAAGTGCAATGACAATTATCCCTCCGATCAGGGATGCTCTCATGTGAAAATACATCAGCACTACGTATCCGAAAACACCATAAACAATAGATGGCGTGCCCCAGAGTATATCCAGCGAGAACCTTGTAAGGCGCGATAGTCTTGAGCCTCCGGAATATTCTTTCTGGAGATAGAAAGCAATACCGATACTCAGGAAAAATGCAATTATGGTACCACCGGCAGCAAGGTAAATCGAACCGACGATGGCATTCAGGATGCCTCCTCCTTTACCGAGTAAATATCCGCCCTCACCTGTTTTTGTGATCATATCAATGTTCAATACAGGCAAGCCCCTCCAGAGGATTATACCGACGACAAAAATGAGACTTCCGACTACTAAGGTGAGAGATAAGATCATCAATGCCTTGAAAATTGATTCTTCGATCCTCCTGGACTCCATCAGATAACACCCCGTTCTATCCTGGCAAGAACGATTCTTGCAATTACATTGAAGATCAAAACAACGAGCAGAAGCATGAGGGCTGCGAGCAGGATGGCAGAATCGTAGAGATCAATGGACATCATTTCGCCATAGGTATTGGCGATCAGTGCAGGCAAAGGATAGGCAGGATCAAAAACAGATGACGGTACTTTTGCCACATTTCCGACCACCATGACAACTGCCATGGTCTCCCCGAACGCTCTTGAAAATCCAAGGACGATTGCGGCAATGATCCCAGGCATTGCTTTTCTAATGACTACGTGTTTTATTGTCTGCCATTTTGTAGCTCCAAGGGACAGGGAAACCTCTCTCAGGTCCCGCGAGACGCTTCCCAATACCTCGCCTGTGACCGAGATTATGATCGGGAAAACCATTATGGAAAGTACTATTCCCCCTGCAAGGATACCGTATCCTCCTATTGTTTCCACACCCATTGCGGGAGCAAGGGTATTTTTAATAAAAGGTACAACCGCAAGCACGCCAAAGAGACCGAACACAATAGAGCTTGACTTCGCCAGTTGGTAAGTACAATCATATTTTTTTTTCTGTAACTTTGTTTTTATAACAACTGAATTTGTCATTCATATTCCCCCAGGCTTTTCCCAAAAATCCCCTGGCAAATTTGACAC
>CABMHZ010000180.1 GCA_902386115.1 uncultured archaeon
GAGCAGGATTTGATTCTGCGCGAATGAAAGGCAGCCGGATGAACGATCCCATTGCCATCAGGGATGAAAAAATAACCACGCTTACCAACAATGCAGGCGGTATCCTCGGAGGTATCAGCAGCGGTGAGCCTCTTGTATTGAGGATTGCAGTAAAGCCCACGCCATCCATCTCACAGAAACAGCGAACTGTTGATCTTGGCAAAATGAAAGACACAAAAATAAAGATACAGGGACGCCATGACCCATCCATCCCGCCGCGTATCGTGCCTGTGGCTGAATCGATGGTGGCGCTCGTGCTTGTTGATATGATGATGAGAAGCGGGTTCATAAATCCGTCAAAAGCAGTGAAATTATGAAACATTTTTAGGAGACAGTATTCATGAAATTTAATCCTGATGAAATCAAAGAAGCGACAAAGGCTGATTTTGACGCAGCCTGGAACAATGGAAAAAATTACGTAGCCCGACCCGGCATCAATGAACAATACCCGCGTGTTTCACTGAAATATGGAAAACCTCATCCGGTTTTCGACACTATCCAGCGCCTGCGCGATGCATACATGCGCCTGGGATTTGAAGAATACATGAACCCGATAATCGTGGAAGACAGGGACATCCACAAGCAGTTCGGGTACGAGGCTCTTGCCGTGCTTGACCGGTGCTTTTATATCGGCGGTCTTCCGAGACCCAATGTCGGCATCTCTGACGAGAGGATAGAACAGGTAAAAACCATTCTTGGCGATGTGGGAGATGAAGGAGTGGAAAAAATAAGGCAGATACTCCATTCATATAAAAAAGGCGAGATAGAAGGGGATGACCTCGTGCCTGAAATGGCATCCGAATTGAAAGTCCCTGATTCGAAAGTGGCTGTGATGATAGACCATGTATTCCCTGAATTCAAGGCTCTTGTTCCCGGGTGCTCCCGGAACACACTTCGAAGCCATATGACTTCGGGATGGTTCATAAGCCTTGGTGAAATGGTGGATTATTGCAGAGTTCCGTTGAAGCTATTTTCAGTGGACAGGTGCTTCAGGCGCGAGCAGGCAGAGGATGCCACACGCCTGATGGCTTATTATTCAGCATCTTGCGTCATTATGGATGAGAACGTGAGCGTGGATGACGGTAAAGCCGTTGCAGCCGGGCTTTTAAGCCAGTTCGGTTTTTCCAATTTCCAGTTCAGACCCGATGATAAGAGAAGCAAATACTATGTCCCCGATACCCAGACAGAGGTATTCGCGTATCATCCTAAACTTGTGGGTTCTAAGACAAAATACAAGGACGGCTGGGTTGAAGTTGCGACCTTCGGGATTTATTCACCTTCTGCGCTTTCGCAATACAACATTCCCTATCCTGTGATGAACCTTGGCATGGGCGTGGAGAGGCTTGCAATGATCCTGCACGATTCAATGGATGTCCGCGCGCTCACGTACCCGCAATTCCAGTATAAGATTAATTGGGTGATGTCTGATAGCGAGATCGCAGCTATGATATATGTTGAAGATGTGCCGGCAACAGAGATGGGAAAGGAGATACAGGGGGCTATCGTCAGGACATGCGAGAAATACGGGAACACCCCGAGCCCGTGCGAGTTCACAGCATGGGAGGGGCAGTTGTTTGATAAGAATATAAGGGTCAAGGTCGTGGAACCTGAGGAGAATACAAAGCTCTGTGGTCCTGCTGCGATGAACGAGGTCATTTCGTACAGGAACGATATCCTCGGTCTTCCCAGAACATCGAGATGGGATGATGCATTCAAGAACGGTGTGACTTCGGGAATAAGGTATATTGATGCCTTCGCGGCGCGATGCGCAAAAGAGATAGAGGATGGTGTAAGGAAAGGCAGTGGCAGTGAAACGCGTGTGAGGATAATCAAAGTGCCTTCAGAGATAAATATCAGGATCGACCCGACAGCGCAGAGGTATATAACTGGATTGAAGAAAAAAATAGACACAAGGGGACCTGTATTTACGACAGTGAAAATGGAATTATTATGAAGCAATCAGGATACGCTTACGCATATGGCGCAGGTACTATAATCAACGCGATCGCAACATGGAAAGGAGCAGCCTTTGGTATCGAGCTTAAGACAGAAGCAGAGGTCGTGCTCACGGATTCTAAAAAGGTACAGGGTTATATGGAAGAAGGCGGCGACACCAGGCTTATCGAGCGAGCGGTCGAGCTTACACTTTCGCACTTTGGCTCGACAAGTGGCGCAAAGGTAGCGACGAAAAGCGAAATACCTACAGCGAGCGGGCTTAAAAGCTCAAGCGCTGCGGCAAATGCTGCGGTACTTGCTACACTGGATGCGCTTGGTGAAAAACTTGAACCCGTTGAGGCTGTAAAAATTGGCGTGCAGGCAGCGCTGGATGCAAAGGTGACGATCACAGGCGCTTTCGATGATGCATGCGCCTCGATGCTGGGGGGATTCGTGATAACCGATAATAAGAAAAAAGAGCTTATAAGCAGGGTGGAGCGCAACTCGGATGTGCTGATACTCGCTCCTGAGAAAAAAGTCTTCAGCTCTGCCACGAACGTTACGCGCTCGCGGCTCATAGGGCGGTGGGTCAAGATGGCATATAAAGAAGCGCTTGCCGGAAATTACGAGAAAGCCATGACGCTTAACGGCTTCCTTTACTGCGCGGCGCTGGGCTTTGGCACAGAGCCGATGATGGCGGCGCTTGAAGTTGGTATCGAGGGAGTGAGCCTGTCAGGAACGGGACCTGCGTACACGGCTCTTGGCAGCCCTGAATTGCTGGATAAGCTCGAGCCCGTATGGCGAAAGTCAGGCGGAAAAGTGATAAGGACTGAAGTCAATAATACCGGTGGAAGAATATGCCGTTAAGAGAGGTCAGGGCAAAGATAGAGATGATCGATGTGCAGATGCTCGATCTAATCGAGCAGAGAACAGAGCTTGCCAGGGATGTGCTTGAGGCAAAAAGAGCTGTGAAAATGCCGATAAATGATGTGGAGCAGAACAAAATGGTGCTTAACAGGGCAGCGAATTCCGCGACTGAAAGGGGGCTTGACGGGGAATCTGTGAAGAGGATTTTTGAGATACTTATCAAGATGAATATTGAGCGGCAGCATGAGATGAGCGGGGAAGGGAATCTGCCGTAACGGGATTTTAGGTGAAATATTCGGCTTAAAAATGATCTAAAACACGTAAAAAAGAGTCTCTCATTTTCGACTATCATTTTCGACCACAACCTATAAATCCTAATATAACCTAAGAAAAATTACATGATGAGGGACAGGTTGGGGATTATAATCTGTTTTTTGTCATAGTTAGAAATGAAGAGGTGGAAAAAATGGAATTAATTGTAACAAGTAAAGGGAAACTTAAACAAAAGTATGGTGGAGATTTTTCCCGGTTAGAGACGAAGATAAAGGCACTGCAGACTGCATTAAAGGCTGATAAGCTTGACTCCGCAATAGTTTATGTGGATGATGCGGCTTCACTTAAACCCTTTAATCTGAAGCCTGTAAACCCGGAAAAACCAGGTGAAATAAAAGGTCTTATCGATCAAATACATAAGAAACTAACAGCGCAAAAAAAACAATTGGACCATGTCTTAATAATAGGTGGAGATACGATCATTCCTTTTCACCGGCTTAAGAATCCTGCCGACGACCAGGACGCTGATGTGCCAACCGATAATCCTTATGCTTCAACGGATGAGGATATCCTGATACCCGAGAGGTCACTTGGAAGGATTCCGGACTGCAAATCAGCAGATGCGTCTTTTATGATCTCGCTGTTAGATACGGCAATTTTTTACCACGGAAAGAAAAGCAGTGCCTCAAAATCCTGCTGCACTTCTGCAGAGGTTTGGACAGAAGCATCCAGGGCGGTATGCACTGTGGTCACAGGAGCAGGGAACTTTCATCAGAGTCTTCCAGTTACTTTTACGAATTTTAACTCAAGCTGGACAAATGGTAAGCTTTACCAGTATTTCAACCTTCACGGTGCGGAAGACCAGCCCAACTGGTACGGTCAGACTGCGAGTGCATACCCCATAGCCTTTAACCCCGAGAACCTGGATAAGTCCAAGGTCGAGGGTTCGGTAGTGTTCACTGAGGCATGCTACGGCGCTAACATCATAGATAAGGATATAAATGATGCCCTGTCCCTCAAATACTTAAAGAGCAAAGCCATGTGTTTCGTCGGGGCTACGAAAATAGCATACGGACCTGATAAACCACCATCCACCGAGGCTGATTTGATCGGTGTCAAGTTCCTGGGAAACGTTAAGAACTACAAAATGACATTTGGTGAATCTCTTATGAAGGCAAAGCAGCATTTAGCCAAGGAAATGATAGGCAGGCAGGGGCATCTGGATGGGGATGACCAGAAGACTCTATTAGAGTTCGTGCTGTATGGCGATCCGTCTTTAAAGCTGAGGTGATTAATATGGCAGTACCAAAAGAACTTATTGATAAGGTAAAAAAGGAAATGGCAGAGGGTTCTCCTGAAATGGCAGATGTGGAACCCACAGTAGATATCAAAGAATTATCTATGGCTTCAACAACCACAAAGAAACTGGGTATCGAGAAGCTCGAGGCTAAAAAAGTATATACCTTTACCTTCAAAAAAACCGTGACCGCGGAGGGCGGGGCGAAGCTTCCGATAGTATCCCGCGTAACTACGGACGAAGATGGTAATGTGATAAAGAAAACAGGGAACTGATTTTCAGTTCCTGCCTTTTTATTTTTAATATCAAACATTATATCCGGATGTCATCAAATCGACTTTTTCTTATGCCGGGTTCTGGAGCCCCTGGATAGTTATCCATGAAATAACAAGACTTAAACCTCCGGAAACACGTAAGCTCACCGTGCAGAAAAAAGAATATATCCGGAAGATGTTCTCAGGCATTTCACACAGGTACGACCTTCTCAATTCACTTTTGAGTCTAAATCGTGACAAATACTGGCGAAAGTTCGCAGCTGAAAAACTGCCTTCTGGGCTCATCCTTGACGTTTGTTCAGGGACAGGGGACGTAGCGATCGAAGTCTCGAAAAGAAGCCATGCTGTAGCCTCGGATTTTTGCCTGGAAATGCTGAAGCTGTGCGACCTTAAGCTCAAAAAAAGCAATATAAAAAATGTATGCTGCATCCAGAACGACGCAGAGAACCTGTCGTTCAGGGATGGTGCTTTTGACGGGGCTATCGTGGCTTTTGGCATCAGGAACGTGGCAGATATCCCAAAAGCAATGTCTGAAATGCACCGGGTTGTAAGGTCAGGCGGCAGGGTCGTAGTGCTTGAATTCTCGCAGCCGCAGAACCGCCTGTTCAGGTCGATGTATTATATTTATTTTCAAAAACTGCTGCCTGTGATCGGCAGATTGGTCTCAAAAAAAACCGGTCCGTACAGTTATTTACCGTCATCGGTCAAGGCTTTCCCTAAACGGGAAGAGTTCGCCGGACTTATGAAAAGTTCAGGAATGAAAGACATAAAATATTATGACCTGACTTTCGGCATTGTCACTGTTTACGCGGGACAAAATTAAGCAAATCACTAAACTATTAAGTATATACAGATAAATATGGATTGTAAATGAACAAAGAGGATGTCTGTATTTTAATTCCCACGCTCAATGAGGGTAAAACGATTGGCGGGTTGGTCCGTGAGTTCAAAACGATGGGATTTTCCAATGTTCTTGTCATCGACGGTCAGAGTAAGGACGATACAGTAAAGATTGCCAGAGAGGAAGGAGCAGAGGTCGAACTTCAGAGCGGGAAGGGAAAGGGGCAGGCTGTCATCCAGGCGTTCCGGACGATAAAGAGCAAATATGTGGTCATGATAGACGGGGACGGAACATATCTCCCGGAAGAAGTATATAAACTCCTTGAACCCCTCACATCGGGGCTGGCAGACCACGTTATCGGGAACAGGACTGTAAATTACCAGAAGGGAGCGTTCACAAGATTTAATCTTTTCGGGAACTGGATACTGAACAAGATATTCGGGTTTGCCTACGGCGTCTGGCTTGGGGATATCCTTTCAGGATACCGGGCATTCAGCCATAATGCAATAAAACAGATCGAATTGAACAGGACAGGTTTTGAAGTGGAGACCGAGATAACGGTAGAATGCGTTAAAAAGAATTTAAAGATTGTAGAAGTCCCGATAACGTATCTTTCAAGGGTGAGCGGTGCGCCGACCAAGCTCAAACCCATACGCGACGGCTTCAGGATCGCATCGACAATATACCTGCTTGCACGAATGCACAACCCTCTTTTTTATTTCGGGGTGATCGGGGGTATTCTCACTTTAAGCGGAATAGGTGCTGGCATTTATGTGGTGCATGAATGGCTGAAAGGTATAAACCACATACCAATGACGATACTTGCTACACTTCTCATAGTAACAGGTATCCAGGTTTTCATATTGATGGTGCTGAGCGACCTGATGGTTTCCATTCACAGGGAAAATATGCGTATGATGAGTAAGATTCTAAAAGAAAAGGAGATACAATGAAGATAGCAATACTTGGAGGGACTGGCAGCATAGGTGAGGGTTTTGCGATGCGTTGGGCTGGACAACATGACATTATGGTATGTTCACGAGAGAACGATAAGGCGACAAAAGCAGCTTATGACTACAAGGACATGCTCTCTAATAAGGGATTATCCTGCTGCAGCCTTGGCGGATGCACGAACGATCAGGGAATAAGGGAAGCCGACGTTGTTGTGCTTTCAGTGCCGTATAATGGCGTGATAGAGCTTCTGGAAAACCTCCTCCCGTATTTCACTGACCAGATCGTTATCTCGCTTGTCGTTCCCATGAAAAAGAACAATATGTTCGAATATACGCCTCCGAAACAGGGCAGCGCGGCTCTTGAAATACAGGATATCCTTCCGAAGACCGTAAAAGTTGTCTCTGCATATCATAACGTTTCTGCAAAGAAGCTGGCGAACCCGGATATTGTGCTTGATTATGATGTCGTGGTCTGCGGGGACGATGTGAGAGCAAAAGCAACGGTTATGGAACTGACACGGGAAATCAGGAACCTGCGCCCACTGGATGGCGGAGGGCTCGCGTCATCATATATGATAGAGTCGCTGACGCCTTTCCTAATCAATCTCGCGATCAGGAACCGCCTCTCTGACCTCGGCGTAAAGTTCGTATGATATATCGAAACCCTGTGTATTCTACCACCGAAACCCTGCGGGTTCTCGACTCCGCGCACACGTATGCCCTGCGGGGCATACGTGGACGCGCCCTCCAGAGGCGCGACTCTGGGTTCCCACGACTCCCACACAACACGTATGCCTGCGGGCATACGTGGACACGCCCTCGATGTGAAATTTATCAGCAAAAAAAATGAATGAACCAAAAAATAATAAAAAATCATCAAAAAGGATTGCAAAGTTTTATTGAAATATATTCCAGACTTCTCAACCCCTTCGGTCATAAGAACTGGTGGCCTGCTGATACTCCATTTGAAGTCGTGGTAGGCACGATTCTCACCCAGCAGACAAAATGGGAGAACGTGGAGAAGGCGATAAGGAACCTGAAAGAGAACGGGCTTATGGCTGCGGAGCCGCTTGCGAGGGCAGAGCTTGAAGAACTTGAAGGTTTTGTGAGATGTACGGGGTTCTACAGGCAGAAAGCAAAAAGGTTGAAGGATATTTCAAGATTTTTCTATGAAAATCCCTCAATTTTTGATAAACCGGTCGATGAACTGCGCGCTATTCTACTTTCACTGGACGGCGTGGGGAATGAAACGGCTGACAGCATCGTGCTATATGCGGCTGGCAAACCGAAATTCGTTATTGACGCATATACGAAGCGGATGTGCACCTGCATGGGTATTGAGGGAGATTATGGGGAGTTACAGTCGCTTTTTGAGGGCTCCGTTCCCCGGGATGTTCCTCTTTACAAAGAGTATCATGCGCTTATCGTGGAGTACGGGAAGCAGTTCTGCGGAAAGAAACGGTGTGGCGAGTGCGTATTCGTTGAAACGGAAAAATCAGATAGCTTGTAAAGAAGTTAATATGCTATCGGGTTCATAAACTGCTGAAATGGCAAAATGCAACAATATCCTCATCCGCGATATACCCCTTTTCGGCTGCATCGCTTTCGGCATAATCGACCGGGGAACGAATGTCCTTCAGGTGCGCCCCATAAGCGAGTGCCCGCTGTCGTGTATCTTTTGTTCGACAGATGCAGGTCATGGTACAAAGCACAGGAACTCCGAGTACATGGTTGACCTTCAGCAACTGCTGGCTGCATTCGAATGGGCTGCCTCGTACAAGGAAACCAATGATATCGAGGCGCATATCGATACCGTGGGAGAGCCTGCCATGTATCCGCAGCTTGTTGAACTTGTCGAGGGGCTTTCGAAGAACAGCCATGTAAAGACCGTCTCGATGCAAACCAACGGAATGCTTCTCTCACCCCGGCTCATCGATAATCTTGAAGCTGCGGGGCTCTCCCGGATCAACATGTCCATAGAATCGCTTGAGCCTGAACTTGCAAAGAGAATAGCAGGCACGGATTCTTACAACCTTGAACGGGTGCTTGGGAACGCCGGACATATCGCCAGGAACACTGACATCGACCTTCTTATCGCTCCTGTGTGGCTGCCGGGAATAAACGATAAGGAGATACCGGGATTGATAGAGTTCGCACTTCGCATCGGAGCAGGGAAACGGTTTCCACCGCTTGGGATACAGAAGTTCCTGCCGCATAAGTACGGAAGGAGACCGGGAATAAAACCGATGGACTGGGATGAGTTTTATTCGCTGCTCAGGCGGTGGGAAGATGAATACGGCACAAAGCTCGTCCTCAAACCCGGAGACTTCGGAAGTTTTGATTGTAAACCCATTCCGCGTGCGTTCAAGAGATATGAAAAAGTAAAGGTTAATGTGGTCGGACCCGGATGGATGAAAGGGGAAATGCTTGCCGTGGCGCGGGACAGGGTGGTTACTGTGGTGGATGCTGACAGGGTTCATTCCGGGACTGAAGTGAATGTCAGGATAGAGAGGGTTGTGGATGGGATTTACATGGCAAGAAGTCAGACCGCACGCACTAACTAAAGCCGCATGACCCAGTCCGGTTTAACCGGCACGGGTGCATATCCTTCGTCCAGGCGCACCGTGCGATCGGCGGCGGATATGTAAAGCTTCCGCTCATTGGCGACATAGATGCCGGCGACGTCGTGCGAATATACGTAAGGGATCTGAAGAAAGCCCCAGTATCGCCGATACCCATCCTTGCAACAACATAAACATCCTACACGGGCTCAGCTTACGAGAATCATCAGGATTCACTTTCAAATATGGCAACGATATCTGCACGTCCCGTCTCACGAGCAATATCGATCGGGGCATTACCGTAGTTGTTCTTTCTATAAGGATCTGCCCCGTGCGCAGCCAGATCCTTTATCACGTCTATATTGGAGGTAGAATTCATCACACTTCGCCAAAGCGGTGTATTTCCAAACACGTCAGTTGGATCAACATTCGCACCTGCCTCAAGCAAAATAGACACGATTTGTTTATTTTGGTCTCTCGCTGCAAAATGCAGAGCAGTCCATTTTTGTATACTGTCGCTGGCATTAATGTCTGCGCCACGCTCGATGAGTAACCGGACGATTGAAGGATCTGCATTTTCCAAGATCGCGTTCATTAAGAGGGTCATACCATCTTGATCCCTAACATTTACATCAGTAGGGGTGAGCTTTTTAAGAGCCATTACGTCCTTTCTGCTTATAGCACTTAAGATTTCGTCCAATTTGTTCATATTTTTTCTCTTCCCTCTATTCTATTTGTTCCCATCCGTCTGTTCCTGGTTTCTCGAATACGTGACTTTCATTGTTTGCTTTCGTCTCGAGCTGGAACCACTCAGGATGATCATTGACCCATTTAGTAAACTGCTCCTGAGTCATCCCTTTTTGAGAGGCTTTTAGGATGAGACGACGATTTTCAAAACCCCTTTTATGCCCATATACGGGATTGTCTTCAATGACCCCTCCTGTGTTGGCGTCTAAGAATTTGCCAGCCGAATTCCGCTTGGCAAACTTCTTTATCGCATCCTTTGTGGATTCCCATAAAGTCGGACGTTTCAGCTCGAGTGATTCTAAAATTGCTTCTTCGGTCTTATTTTGTTTTCCCCTCTCCTCCTTGTAGCCCCCGAGTTCATCACTCTCAACCAAATCTTTGAGTTCTTCCTTTGCGGCATTGAATTCCTCAAGGGCTTTTGCACGTGCCTCACTGCCTCTGGGACTTTCATTGACTTTATCTTTTAGACGATTGACCTTTGCCCTTGCCTCATGTAGCTCATTTTCAAGCTCAACAATTTTCGTCTGGGTTTTCTTTTGTTCTGTTCGAAGTTCTTCCAATTTTTTTTGCGCCTGCTCTCGAATTCCACTCTTTTCGGCAGTTTCAAGGCGTTTCTTGACAAAAGCCTGTTCGTCCTTGACCGCTTGGCGTGCTTGTTCTTCAGCACTTAGGCGACTAGTATAACAATTCCAAAATAACATAACAATATTTATTAGTAAAGAGCGCTAATATAATAATATGCCATTTTTAAGCCAGCGCTCGAAACTACAATTGACTGAAAAGGAAATCGAAAATCTAACA
>CABMHZ010000181.1 GCA_902386115.1 uncultured archaeon
GGCAACAGGTTTATCTACGGGAACGAATCCCAAACGCAATGTTTGTTACCCTCTCGACCTACTTTTATATAGGGTGCAAGAATGCTTTATTATTCTCACAAGGATGTTGTATATACGAACGCAGATGCATAGACACAGGGGCGCAGAGCCACAGAGTGAAAATTAAACGAAACAATATCCAACAATCCATCCCAACTTACTGTTTCTTCACCTTGAAAACATATATCAATAGAATAAATGCAAACCCTACAACAGCGATACTTAGATTTCTTATACCATCTAACATCTCAAACATGGGTTTTACAGAATTATTTGTTCCAACCTGAGTGGCATTTATTTCTACCGGTGAAGTAGCATTCGAAACATTTGCCTCCGGGCGCACTAACGAAGTATTCTTTGCAAGCCTGAGAGTGATCTCTCCCCTGTCCTTTGTTATTGCCCTGAAATACCCGGATATCTCTGCATGGTCTGTAACCATCATGGTTGCATTATCCATTCCGCTGATATTTTTAACATCCACACCCTGCGGCATAACGATAGTAACAGGCGAATTTGCCTGTCCCAGGAACCAGATGCTCCCCGCATTTAAGATGCTGTCCCTGAACCTGTAAGCTATACTGTATTTATTTACAATGGTATCAGTACGATGGGTTTTTCCGATGAGGTCAGGCGACAGGACTGACTCCACATCCACAACCTCGACACCATTTGTCTTGTTGTTGATCTTTACATCAGGTTCTTTATCAAGGGAATTCTTAAACTCTTTACGCGTCTCTTTGTCTGCCAGCAGGACTTCCCATGCATTCACGAAACTATTGTTGTCGCCTAAACCTGAATCTATGTTCACCCGAAAAGCTATCGAATCAGCTCCTGTAAAAGTCTCGTTATAGCTCCAGGTCATGCCATATTCACTCACTGTGATATTATTCACCCAGAGACTCCCAGCCTCACATGCTCCTGCCGTCAGTGCTATCAGGAATAAAGCTATTAAAAACCTCATTTTGTAAATACCTCACAACCATCTGCCGTGACGATAACCGAATGTTCTGCCTGGGAGATAAGCCCGCCATCCACCTCTTTCAGGATGGGATAGGGCATGATGATATTAGCTTTGACAAGTGCGAGCATCGCGAAATCCACATTGTTCCCGAGCCAGCGTTTCGCAAAGGGCAGGGTCTTATATTCCATTATTTTCTCAAGAAGTTTTCTTGCAGACGGGAGGCGCACAGGTCTCTCGGTAACCAGATGGTATATTTCTGCGTTCCCTGCATCGTATATCTTCCCTGCGCCGTCAGTTGCGAAAGGCTCGATGGCGATTATGTCGCCTTCTTCAAGGACTACGCCGTGCGGCATTCTCTTGTTGGGAATGGCTGGGGGTGCATGCTGGATATATTGTTCAAGCCCATGCCCTGTGAGGTTGACCACGGGTTTATATCCGAACGAGGTTATTGCATCTTCAATAACGCCCCCGATGTCTGAAGTGTTAACGCCTGCATGGATGAATTTTATGGCGTCAGCGAGGGCTTTTTCCGAAGCTTCTACAAGTTCCGGGTGACCGGAGAGGTCAACCGTGACAGCCGTGTCAGCGATGTATCCGTCAATGTGAACGCCTATATCAAGTTTTACTATATCCTCCCCGAAAACAGACTTATCATCAAAACAGGGTGTCGAATGCGCGGCTTCGTCGTTACGCGAAATGTTTACCGGGAATGCGGGTTCTCCGCCTTTCTCCCGGATAAGGTTCTCAGCGAACTCTGCGACCGAGAGCAAAGTTGTGCCCAAGGTAACTTTTTTAACTGCTTCTGCCCGTACCTCCGAAAGGATTTTACCCGCTCTCAGGTATTTTTCACGTATCTCCTCTTGTTCGTTCATTCAAGCACCAGATTCTTCTCGAACATAGTTAAATTCTTGCATCCGCCAGCAGTAACCACGACAACATCCTCAAGCCTTACGCCACCTTTTTTTTTGTAATAGAGTCCCGGTTCTACAGTGACCACGCATCCTTCTTTCAGTTCCTTCCCGCTCTCGCTCAGGTTTGGACCTTCATGGATATCAAGCCCCACGCCGTGCCCTGTTGAATGGATGAAACCTTCTGTGAATATCCCGGTTTTGCCGCGTGCGGTCTCATAGCCCCTTGCCTCAAGCGTGTCGCACACGATGCCGTGAATTTCGCTTCCCGTAATGCCTGCTTTTATCCGGCTGATCGCAGCGACCTGCGCGTCCCTGACAGCCGAGTACATTTCTCTTATTTCATCGGACGGGGTTCCACGCACCACGGTCCGCGTCATATCAGAATAGTATCGTTCCTTTTTCGACCGCGGCACAAAGTCGATGACAATGGGTTCGCCAGCATGCAGTTCTCCCTCTCCCTGCCAGTGCGGGTCAACGCTCCCGCGCCCGCATGCCACGATGATATCCGGCGCTTCAAAGCCCCCGGACATGAGAGATGCGTCCATTATCGACCTGACATCTTCTGATGTGAGCGGCACGCCGTCGCGCCAGAGAACGCCGTTCCCGACAGTGGCTTTCTTTATGGCGCCGATAGCTTCTGCAAGCGCTTTCTCACCTGCCCTCTGCGCTTTTTCGATGGATCTTATTTCATTCTCATTCTTTACTTCCCGCATTGTGCGAAAAGGGCTCTTGACCGGAATAATATCAAAGCCATCCCCGCGCAGGATATCAGCAAGGTAAACCGGAAAATTATACGGCACGGCGATTCGCTTTACATTTTCAGAGCGCAGGAATTCAGCGATCATGCTGTTATATGCCGCATCGACATCCTTAAGCGTCCTGAGCTTTTCCATTATCCCGAATCCTGAGGTGGGCAGCACATCCTTGATCCGCGATTCCTTCTTTGCCCTTCCAAGTTCCATATCAGAAATAAGTATCTTTTCACTTTTTGAGTTCAGGTAGATGAAAGAATCGTGCGCCAGAAATCCTGTGGCATAGTACATATCAGCGCTGTAGGCGCTTTCGCTTACCATGAGGTATGCATCTGCATCGGTGAGTTCGAGTTTCATATCTGACTACTTATTAAAAATAATTCTACATATTACCTTCGCCTCAAATCATGAAAGCTAACCATTGAACCATCGCCATGGATATCAGCGCAGCAAACGGCACAGCTATGTTATCATGCCTGTTGACCGCACCTGCCAGCATCCCGAAAGCGGCTCCGACTATCGCTATCGGACCGGCATAAAAGAGACCCGCCAGAACGGCTGCGATAAAACCGGATGTCGAGCCTTCCCACGATTTATCCTTATTAAAAAAGAGCCTGTGCCTGCCGTATCTCCTGCCTATCACGCCCGCAACACCATCCCCTGCTGCAAGGACGGCGATGGCTGCAAAACAGAGCTTTTCGTCGATGAAGAAGGAAAGTGAGAGAAGGGACAGGACAGAGATTATGTACGACAAGGGCTCGACTGCGAAAGCTTTTATTTCGTTATCCCTGTAAACCAGGGAAAGAATAGAAGGATTTATTTTTGGTTTGGCGGCTTCGAGAAAGAGATATACGGCAAGACCAAACACCAGCAAGCCAACTGTCAGGTTCCTGCCGGGGAAGTCAACTACCGCAAAGGCAGGTATCAGGACGCCTGAGATATGGATTACCTTTCGAAACTGCACGATATTATTTTGACCTGATTGGATTATAACTTTGTGGTTGTTGTGGGTGTAAAATCTTTGGTGTTTTTAAATTAAAAAGCAAAATAGCAACAGAGACACCGAGGGTACAAAGTCCTTCTTCTCATTGTTATCTGCGACTCGGTGGCTTATATTTTATGCCAAAAATGAAACTATTTTACAATCCTGGTTTGTTTCAAAATTTGAAACTTGAAAAGTTTTAAATATGATAATTTCCCGCACAAGAAAAATAACTCAAATGATACCTGTTTCAGCGGTTGATGCAACAACTTATTTTCGAACCATTCAGGTATTTTTTGTTCAAAATCATAACGTTTATTAAGAGCGCGGTATATATAATGTATATAAATATTATATTGATTAAGAATTAGATTTTAACAATGTTTCTGTTGTATCAAACTCAATAGAAATTGTGATAGAATGACTGAACTGGCTAAAGATTTAGCATTAAGGGTCGCAGAAGCCTTCTCGAAAGACGTCGGGAGGGGACTTGCCCGGATCGATCCGGAAGATATGAAACTTCTTGGAGCAGAAGTAGGGGATATACTTGAAATTACAGGTAAAAGAACGACAGTGGCAAAACTTATGCCCACATTTTCAGGTGACAGGAGCAAGAGCATAATTCAGATCGATGGCATCGTCAGGGGAAATGCAATGGTGAGTGTGGATGAAAAAGTAAAGGTAAGGAAAATAACTGCCCAATCCGCTTCAGTCATTGAA